>JAGAPM010000203.1 GCA_017623265.1 Lentisphaeria bacterium
CCGGAAACGGTGATCAATGTGGGTGTTTCCGGTCCGGGCGTGGTGGCTTCTGCCATCCGTCGTGCGGGGAATTGCAACCTTTCCGAACTGGCGGAACTGATCAAAAAGACTGCCTTCAAGATCACCCGTGTGGGACAGCTGATTGCCCGTGAAGCCTCCAAACGGCTGGGCGCACCTTTCGGGATCGTGGACCTTTCCCTCGCCCCGACTCCGGCAGTGGGTGACTCTGTTGCTCATATTCTGGAATCTATGGGGCTGGAACAGTGCGGCGGACCCGGCACAACAGCCGCTCTTGCCATGTTGAACGATGCCGTCAAAAAAGGCGGCGTGATGGCGTCGTCTCAAGTGGGCGGACTTTCCGGTGCGTTTATTCCCGTTTCTGAAGATGCCGGTATGATCGCAGCAGCCCGCAGCGGCGCACTTTGCCTCGAAAAATTGGAGGCGATGACTGCGGTTTGCTCCGTTGGTCTGGATATGATCGCCATCCCCGGCGATACCAGCGCAGCAGTGATCTCCGGAATCATTGCAGACGAGATCTCCATCGGCGTGGCAAATACAAAAACGACAGCCGTCCGGCTCATCCCCGCTTACGGCTGCAAAGTGGGCGACACGGTATCCTTTGGCAGTCTGCTGGGCGAAGCCCCCATCATGCCTGTGCGGAATCAGTCACCGGAAGTCTTCCTCGCCAGAGGCGGTCACGTTCCCGCACCGATCCACAGTTTGAAGAATTGAGTTTTGGAGGGATTGCTCTGCATTCGCAATCCCTGGTTTTATGTGCGGTAATTACCGTTTGATGCCGAAGAGTTGATCTGCCCGGTCAATGTAGTGCGCAAAGTCTGCTGCAAGGATATCGTGTTTCCCGATGCGGCAGTAGTAGCTCAGTTCGTTTCCGACTGCAGTTTCGGGCGGGGGCGGCGTTTCACTCTCCGGACCGGACATGCCGAAAAGCTTGAAGACCGGACCGGCATGATACGTGGAAAGATATTCACCGGTCGGATCCGCCCACTGGTCTTCCGTGGCACTGTGGACCGCGATGTAACGGGGGGCGGCAAGGGCAATGAGTTCGTTCTGTTCCACGGGGAGTTTTTCGGGCGTGAGACAGTATTCCTTCATCAGCGGAACGAACCAGAAGCCGATTTTGTAGTAGCGTTCCATGGCAAAGAGCGTTTCGCCGTAAAGACGCCGGTTCAGGGCGGCGCCGCCGCAGCCGGAATCGTTGACGCACGCCATCTTGAAGCGTTCGTCCCGCGCCATGGTCCAGAGGGAAGTCTTGCCCAGCCGGGAGTGTCCACAGACGATGGCTTTTTCCGGATCGACCTCCGGCACGAAATCGGTCAGGCAGTCCAGCATCCGGGAGAGACCCCAGGACCAGGCACCGATGGCGGAATATTTTTCGGGATCCAGTTGAAAAAGTTTTGTACAGACACTGTTCTGCCAACCGGTGTCCTGATCATCGAAAAAGATGTCGTGGTGTGTGACGGCGGCGATGGCATAGCCCTTTCCGAGGATCAGGTCCAGCGGGTATCGATGGGAAGCAGAGCCGCGTTCCGTTGCAAGATCGCCGATGTTTCCCGTCGGGATGATGTCCGGATCGGCTTCGACGACATGATTCCCCACGAAGTTCAGCGTGGTAAAGACCGGCACATCTTTTTTTCCGGCAGGGAGATAGACCAGCATGATGATCTTATATTCTGTGCCGGACTCCATGGAAAATTTCAGTTCGATCTGGCGCCGGACGCCGAGCCCGTTGAGGATCGTTTTCTCTTCCAGAAGGGTGTATTCGGTCTTGTCCGGCAGAGGCAGTTCTTCGCCGTAGAAATATTTCCGGTATGCCGCCATCAGTTCCGGTCTGCGCTTTGTGAACCATTCTTCGGGAGTCGTGATTTTTGTGCCGTCGAAACAGATCAGCGGATCGGGGATCTCGTGGGGCGGGATCGCATTTACATCATAATTGGGAGTCCAGGGGAGCTGCTGTGTGTAGTAATTGCTCATGATAAAATCCTTTCGTTTTTCGTTAAGGTAGTGCATTGTAAAAAAATTGCAAGAGCGGTGGTCAATTTTAAAATAGAAAAAAAACTGAAAAAGCGGTTGAAAAATCAAAAAAGTCGGCTAAAGTATAAGTGAACTATTTTTAAATGAAAAATGCTCCGGAAAAACCGTGGTCCGGCGGCGCAAAAAAACAACACGGTTCAAGGAAGAAAAACATGGCAGTTTCAGTGCTTGTCGGCGTCCAGTGGGGCGATGAAGGAAAAGGTAAGATCATTGACGTTCTGACCCGTGATGCAGAGATGGTCGTTCGTTTTCAGGGCGGCAACAATGCCGGACATACAGTTGAAGCAGAAGACCGGAAACTGGTTCTCCACCTGGTACCCTCCGGGATCCTGCGTGAAGGGACAGCGTGCGTGATCGGCAACGGCGTGGTTGTGGACCCGATCGGTCTGATGCAGGAAATGAAAGGACTGACGGATCAGGGGATCAGCGTTGCGAACGTTCAGCTCAGCGACCGCTGCCATCTGATCATGCCGTGGCACAAGCTGCTGGATGCCTACAATGAAGGCAAAGCGGCACCGGGCAAGAAGATCGGCACAACCAAGCGCGGGATCGGTCCTGCTTACGCATCCAAGGCGAACCGCACGGGTATCCGCGGCGTTGAGATCCTGAACAAGAGCCGTTTTGAAACTCTGTTCCGGGCAGAAGCGGCAGAATATAACAAGCTCTACCCTGCACATGGCTCCGAAATGCTGGATGTGGACAAGGCATGGGAAGAAATGTCCGTAGCGATCGATTATCTGACACCTTATGTGACGGA
>JAGAPM010000204.1 GCA_017623265.1 Lentisphaeria bacterium
CAGTAGAGCAGGAACAGATCCGGCAGAACCTGCTGGAATCCTGAATAATGTCAACGCCCGGAGCGGCGGCATCTCCGCATGGCGGAGGCCTTTTTTCAGTGGCGGATATGCTTTGCGGCATGTCAGAGCAGGCTTACTCCGCCACAGAAAAAAAGCGACCCGGCAGCGGTGTCTTTGACACCTTGCCGGGTCATGCCGCCGCACCGGGCGGTATTGTCAGTCTGTTTACTGGCTGAGTTTTTCCTGAAAGAGTTTTATTGCGGTCTGCGGGTTTGCCTTACCGCGGCTCTGTTTCATGAGTTGTCCCACAAAGAACTGCAGGACGGCGGTCTTACCTGCCTTGTACTGTTCGACCTGTGCGGGATTTGCCTGAATGACGGCTTCGACCATCTGGAGGATGGCGCCTTCATCGGAGACCTGACTGAGACCTTTTTCCTTGACGATATCGGCAGGGCTCTTTCCCGCATCTTCTGCGAACATGCTTTCGAGGACAGCTTTTCCGACCTTACCGGTAATGGCGCCCTTCTGGATCAGGCTCACCAGTTCTGCCAGGTGATCGGTACTGATGGGGCAGTCTGCGATACTGATCTCCTTTTCGCCGAGGATGCGGAGCAGTTCGGAGAGGATCCAGTTTGCGACAGCTTTGGGATATTCGGACTTCCCGGCAGCGGCTTCGAAATATTTTGCGAGTGCACGGTCGAGAGTCATCACATGAGCATCGTATTCAGTCAAGCCATACGCTTCCACATAGCGTTTGCGCATGGCTTCGGGAAGTTCGGGCAGTTCTGCACGGATCTTTTCGATATCCTCGCAGCTGAATTCGATGGGCAGAAGATCGGGTTCGGGGAAATAGCGGTAGTCGTTGGCGTTTTCTTTGGTACGCTGAACGATGGTCTCACCGGCTTCATCGTCCCAACCGCGTGTATCCTGCGTGATTTTTTCGCCGGATTCGAGCGCAACGATCTGGCGTTTGATCTCATAATTGATCGCCCGGTGGGCGGAGCGGAAACTGTTGAGGTTTTTGACTTCGACCTTGGTGCCGAACTCTGCCTGACCTCGGGGGCGGATGGATACGTTCACGTCGCAGCGCATCTGTCCTTTTTCCATATCGCAGTCGCTGACATCGGCATATTCCATGATTTGTTTGAGGGAGGTGAGGTAAGCGTATGCTTCATCGGCGGAGCGCATGTCCGGTTCCGAAACGATTTCCATCAGAGGAACGCCGGACCGGTTGTAGTCCAGCCCGGAGCAGTTTGCAAAGTGGGTGGATTTACCGGGGTCTTCTTCCAGATGGATTCGGGTGATACCGATATATTTATCCGGCAGCTGTTCGCCGGAAAATCCCTTGCCGAAGATATGGAGTTTGCCATGTTCGCACAAAGGTTGATCATACTGGGAGATCTGATAGTTTTTCACCAGGTCCGGATAGAAATAACTTTTCCGGTCGAACTTGCACCGGTTGGCGATCGTGCAGGAACACATCAACCCTGCGACGACAGCTTTCCGGACTGCTTCCATATTGGGTACGGGGAGTGTACCGGGATAACCCATGCATACGGGGCAGGTCACCGTATTCGGTTCGCCGCCGAATGTATTCGGGCAGTTACAGAACATTTTACGTTTTGTCCGGATCTGGACATGGACTTCCAATCCGATGACGGCTTCATAAGCGACAGCCATATTCGCACCTCATGCTGTTGTTTTTACAAAATTAAAATTTTCATGTCATAAAATAGCACAGAATTGGAAATGTTCAACTAAAGTGTTCAAAATTTTAAAAAAGTTGGAAAAAAATTTGAATAATCCGGATTTTATGGTATATTAAGCAGAACTGTATTTTGAAAATAACGAACTGAAAGGTTAGGCGTTGAAATATGCAAGCAGATAATACAGCGAGACCCGATCATCCGGAACTGGATTTGACCGGATTTCCGGTCAAGGCGCCAGAATACTTCAATTTTGCCTATGACGTAATTGATTACTGGGCGAAAAAAGACCGCAATAAACAGTGCATGATCTGGACGAACCAGTTCGGAGATGAACGGCGTTTTACATTTTTTGAGATGTCCCGTCTTGCCAATCAGGCAGCAAACCTGCTGATCAAACAGGGTATCCGCCGGGGCGACCGTGTGTTTGTGATGGTGCCGCGTCTGCCTGAATGGTGGATCTTCTCCCTTGCCATGATCCGGATCGGCGCTGTGCAGTGTCCTTCTCCCAGTCTTCTGACACCGGAAGACTGTAAGTACCGAATCACCGCCGGTAACTTCAAAGCTGTGATCTCCGATATGAGCAACACGGGTAAGTTTGATGAAATCTATGATGAC
>JAGAPM010000205.1 GCA_017623265.1 Lentisphaeria bacterium
CCCTCGTAGAACACCCCATGGAATCACTGTGGGAACTGGGGGCAATCCACCGCGGCTCCAGGTGGCAGACTCTGAACCTCAGCCGGTCTCCGGAATATACCTCCGCTGAAGAATTTGTCAAAAAGGGTGCCGGCGAGTACCATTACGGCGATGCGCCGATCCTTGACCAGGTCAAAATGACAAATGACTGCCCCTCTTACGGCAAAGTCAATTTGGTCCGTCATGTGGATGCGGAAGTCCGGAACACCGTTATCGGATCTCTTTTCCGGGATTTGCCTGTGCATAAATACGGATTCTATCTCGCACAGGGACTGGATGATTCAGGTAATGAAGATCTGGATCTTTATCCCAATAAAGACTATAAAAACACCATGACCCGTATCTTTGGCAAAGATGATGACCGGTCCGGCTTGACAATTGAAAAAGGTTCTCTTAATCATATCGCTTATGTTACCGCCATCTGCGACGTTCTTTTCGGCGACGCCGGCTATGCTGAACCGTTGGAAGACACGAAGAAGTTTTGGCGAAGAACAGACTTCCTTGCTGCGCCCAAGAAGAAGGGAAGAACAGAAGACAATACTGTTACATCTGACATGCTCTATCCGATCCGGCAGCAGTCGGAAGGCTATATAACGGATGCCATGGAAGAACAGATCATCGGCAGAACGGTCAATCTGATGAAAGTCGACTCCTCCGTCAAGGGTGCAACAGCGATCCTGGTGGTCCAGACACTGAAAGACTCGGGGAACAATACAACGGTCTACAAAGATTGGGACGGAAACGGTAAAATTTCCTCGACCACTTCCGGAGATGAACTTACAAATTATGGAAAAGATTCCGTCAGAAACCTGCAGCTGCAATCCGGTTACCGCCGTTTTTCCGACCGGAAATCATCGGATAAACCGTTCTTCCAGCCACCGGTAACCCAGAAAGAAATCATCCAAACCGGTCCATCAGGAAAAGGAACTTACCAGAATGGTGCAGACTCGATCACCGGTGAAGTCAAGGTGGTGGTGACACTTGATTTTGACACGGCAACTCAAAAATGGAAAATGACGAAATATGAATATGCTGAATAAAAAATTACATTGCCGGAAAATCGGGCTGCTGGTGCTGACAGCACTGGTCCTCTTCGCTTTCGTTCTGCCTTTGCAGGCTCAACAGCGTAGAAATCGCAACCGGAAAAAAGAGCTTACGATCCCTTCCACCGCGTTGGAATGTCCTTATACAAAGGAAGATATTCTGAATAAACTCAATCAGTTCAACGCATGGGTTTTCGCATGGTCTGTTGCGTGTGATAAAAATGATTTCAAACAGCTGCTGGGCTCCTGGGAAAAGAAATTAAAAAATCCACAGAGTTACCGGATCAGTGAATTGAAACCATTTGTTTTTGTCCCCAGAGAACAACCGGAAGAAAAACAGAAAAAAAATCGTAAGAAACAAAAAGAGTCTCAGCCGGAAACGGTTTCTGATACCCCGAAACAGGAAGAGGGAACTTTCTATTATCTGACGCAGCGGGAACTCATGAACCATTACAATGCCTTTGCGCTCTTTTTGAAATTCCCGCACCTGACCGATGATCTTCAGGAAGCAACAAGATTTGATAAAGAAGCGTTTCTGCGCTACGACAAAGTTATCCGGCATCTGGAAACGGTTCTGAAAAAAATGGATGATATCCGGAAGCGGAACATGGCAATTTCTGAATTCAAAAAAGTTTTTGAAATGGAATTCAAACCGGCACTGAAAGCTGCGGTCCTCGCTTTTGAACAACTGCAGAAAACCAAGCGAATGTCCGCCGAAAAACGCAGTGCTCTTGAAGAAAAAAACAAAGAACGCAGAAGAAAGGCTTACATTGCCAGAATGATGCGCGAACAAGCACAACAGAAAGTTCAGCCCAAACAGGAGGAGCAGTGAGCTATGATCAATAAAAAAACATGCCGTTCATGGCGTAAGCATAATTTCACGATCGTTGAGTTGATCATTGTCATGATCATCATGACCCTCATGCTCTCCATGACACTCCCCTCTTTTACCCAGCTGGGCAAAGGTTACAAACTGACGCAAGCCGCACAGGAAGTCATCGGTCAGGTTTCTGTTGCAAAGGCATACGCCATGGCAAATCACTGTTATGTTGCGGTTGTTTTCCCGACAGAACAGGAACTGAAAAGGCTGCCGGGCTCCGATTCTGCCAAAAATGCCTCCCCCTTCCCCAGTTATTACAATGCATCCTGCAGAATTGCGATCGTGACAAAAACCAATGCAAACCAGTATGAATTTGTCATGTGGAAGCCGGACAGCAACTGGGTCCTTCTGCCCGAACAGACCATTATCGGAAGTGATTCAGCTCATTTCGGTGAAATGCAGAGCCGCCTGAAGGATGTCCGTATGGGTGACCTCGTAAAACTTTACACCGCAAAACCGTCCGATGACGCTCTCACTGACACGCAGGATCTCTCCCGGTTCCTGATCATTACGCCGGATGGTCAGATCGCAACGGACAGCAGTAATACAAGCGTGGCAGAAATCAACACAGCAGATACGGAAGACACACGGAATGTGGTCCGCATCTGCCTGACGGAAGGCAGTTATAACCGGAACCAGAAAAAAATTGTCCTGTTTGAGCGCAACAAGGGAACTCAGATTTACCAATATATCGAATTTGACCCGTTGACTGCCCGCGCAGCATATCAGGAATTTGAATAATCAACTGAAACAAAGGTTCGAAAAATATGCGTTTTCAATGTCCTCTCTGTGCCGGAATTGTTGCTGTTGACAATTCCGCACTCGGTATAAAAGTCCAATGCGGACACTGTTCCGGTGTAATTGATGTTCCTGTTTCGCGCGTCGCACCGGGGGCGATCATCGCCGATTTCATCATCCAGAAGGAACTGGGAAGAGGCGGCATGGGGGTTGTTTATCTGGCTCATCAGATTTCCCTGGACCGCCCGTCTGCTCTGAAAGTCCTTTCAGAAAACTATGCAAATGACGCACAATTTGTGGGCAATTTTATCAAAGAGGCACGTGCAGCTGCAAAATTGAACCATCCTCACATTGTGCAGGCTTACGCTGTGGGGGAAGATGAAGGGATTTTCTACTTTGCCATGGAAGATATCGATGGCAAGACCATGAAAGAAGTCCTGAAAGAACAGCAGCTGATCCCCGCCGATCAGGCGCTGCTGATCGTGCAGCAGATCGCTGAAGCACTGGACTATGCCTGGCGTGAACAGAAATTGATCCACCGTGACATCAAACCTGACAACATCATGCTGACCAACAGCGGCAGGGCAAAACTTTCTGATCTGGGTTTGGCAAGCGTTGCCGGAGAAGTCGATGAGAGCAATGCGGATGAAGTCATGGGCACTCCCCAGTATATCAGCCCGGAACACCTGACCGGATCTCCGATGGATGTCCGCAGCGATATTTACAGCCTCGGAGCAACCTTCTACCACTTCGTCACAGGCACATTCCCCTATCAGGGGGCAACTGCCATGGAAATTGCCCAACAGCACCTCACCGGTACACTCAATCCCCCGGAAACCATCAATCCGGATGTACCGGCGGATGTTTCTGCGATCATTATGAAGATGATGGCACGGATCCCCGCTGAACGGTATCAGAGTACGGAACAGCTGATCGATGATATCCGCACAGCACGGCACGCAGTGGACGGCGTAACAGCCACGATCCAGCTTCCTCCGCCCGGTTCTGCGCCAAAAGCCAAGAAAACGGGTGGATTGCGGCTCAATACCAACCACACCTCCGGCAAACAGCTGACCCTGAAAAAAAGCGGAACGGCAACTGCCACGAATATGAAACTGACCGGACTCCCCAACGCAAAAAAGTTGAAGAAAAAAGGCAAGTCCGGCAAGAAACTGCTGATCGGGATCTGCGCCGGTGTCGGTGCTCTGCTGATTGCCGGGGCAGCAGCTGCGGCATTCCTGTTCCTGCCGTCTGCAACCGAAGAAGAAGTCACCCCGGAAGTCGTGGCTGCGCCGCCCCCTCCCCCGGGTCCCTCCGAACTGGAGAAGGCGCTTACCGAATTCAATGCCCGCGCTCTTACCGCCACCAATAAAACCGAACTGCTGGGCGAATGTGAAGATTTCGTTCTGAACAAAACGGAAAACATGAACGAAGCGGAACTGTTGGCTTACAACAAGATGCTTGCATTCTATCGTGATACGGAAGAATTCATATTGAAGACGGCACGCGAAAAGGCGGCAGAAATCCATAAAGGCAAACTTCAGGCGGAAGCCAAACGCATTGCGGATGAAATCGCCGCAAAACTCCGGAAGGAAAAGGAGGAGCGTGAACGCAAAGCCGCAGAAGCGAAAAAAGAACGGGAGCGCAAAGCGGCAGAAGCGGCTTTGAAAGCAAAACGCGAACAGGCGACAAAAGATCTGGCTGAATTGAAGAAGACAACTGCAGTTGCGATTCTGGAAGCCTGTAAGGGCAGCGAACTGGAAGCGAATGCCGCTGCCGTTGAAAAGATCCTTGCTGCAGCGATCGAAAACAAGTACAAAGAAGAAACGGATGAAACGATCCAGCCGCAGGTGGAAGAATTGAAAACCTGGGCGGAGACATTGCAGCAGAGTTTCCGGAATGGCGCAAAGATCGCCGATCTCATGCGGGGTAAAGCTAAAGAACTGGACGATTTGGTCGTACCTGCTCCCAGCAAAAAGAAACGGCAGATCAAGCTGAACTATCAGAATGCCAAAGTCGGTATCACGGTCGGCGGGATCCCGCTGGGAACATTCCTCAAAAACAAAAGCAACCGGGTTTACATTCCTTTTGTCATTGCGGCAGTGGCGGAAAAGATCGAAGCTACCGACGATCTCTGGGCATATAAAATGCTCTCCAATGAAAAACGCATGCCGCAGGATCTGGATACAGCCAAGATCACGGAACTGAAAAATATTGCCGGGATCGCCGCCGGTGAGGAATCCGGCGATGACGGAGAAGAATGATTTCTGCACTGCAGAAAAATGAGCGGGATAAACGATCTTTTATCCCGCCCCTGATCATTCTCGGGGCGTTGTTCCTGATCTATCCGAACCGGACATTTCTTTTTGCTCCGGATTGGATCATTTTTGCGTTTTCCACAGCAAGCATCTCCATGCTCTGTACGGGGGCATGTCTTTGGGTGCCCGGGCGACTGCATGATCGTTTCCTTGCCCTGCCCCGCTGGTTCCGGTATGCCTTTCTCTTTTTTGCGCTGATCGCCGGACTGCATGCGGCAAAAAACTTTACTGTTTATTCGATCGCAGATATTGCACGGTCTTTCGCATACCTGATGATCCCGCTCTTCGGTTATGTCTACCGGGATGAGTTGAAAAAACTGCTGCCATGGACAATGGCTCTGCTGTGGCTTGTAACGACGGCTCATTCTTTCGTGGAATACATCATGCTGCAAACGGATATTCTCGGCGGACTCCCGATGAACCGGAACTGGAACGCTTCACTGATTCTGATCTCTGCCCCCTTTGCAGTTCTGCTGGCTTTCCGGTGGGCGGACTCCATCTGCAAGCGTTTTCTGATTCTGCTGGGGATCGCGCTGCCTTCGCTGTTCGTATTCCTGATCTGCAACTCGCTCGCCGCCTGGCTCTCTCTGCCGGTGGCAATCTTCATTCTGTTCCTTATGAACCGGAAGTACGGAAAGATCTTTCTGCTATGCTCCTGCGGGATACTGCTCCTTGCCGGCACGGCATTTTTCCTGTGCAAAACATATTCGTCATCGTTCCGGGACTATCTGAACCAGGATGACCGCCCTGCCCTTTATTCCGCCACGGTAAAAATGATTGCAGATGCGCCGGTCACCGGTTGCGGCGTTCCTTCTTTTGAACAGGCATTTCTTCCATACATCCGGACACCGGAATTCTTTTTGCGTGAACATGCTACAGACCGGGCGAACCATCCACACAATCATCTGCTGTTCATAGCGGCTGGTATGGGCTTGGCGGGACTGGCATTGTGGCTTATTCTCTGGCTGACACCGATCCTCCTCTGCCGATTCCGGAAAGAGCAGGATACCGGAGAGACTACGCTGGATAAAACGATCTTTTTTGCGTGGCTGACGCTGGCATTTCATGCCATGTTTGATCTGGTGCTGTTTCAGGAACCGAATAACATTCTGGGCTTGATCTTCACCGGCTGGATCTGGGGCAATGCGTTTCAAACGGAACAAAATACAACGGAATCGTCGCACGGGTACTGCCTGTTTTCACGCACCGCCGGGTTCCTGCTGATAGCGTGGGCATGTTTCATGGCGGCTTGTAATCTCTTTGCCTCGATACACTTCCGGATGTCCCACCGGCTCTGGCTGGATGGCAGACAGGAAGAATCCCGCCGTCATATCCGGCTGATGCAATGGACTGCGCAGTGGGACAACACGCACTATTATCTCTACCAGTCTGCGCTCCGTCTGCCGCCGGAAGAGGCACTGGCTGCCCTGGATCAGCTCAAAGCAACTGCCACGCCGGACATCGCTCATATCAATCTGCACCGGGGACGCCTTCTGATGACGATTCCGGGACAGCAGCAGACGGCGTTGGAGGCGTTGTTCCGGGATGCCGAGCTTTATCCCCTGCATATTGAAGCACTTTACGATCTCTGGATGTATGCGCTGTTCACGCAGAACAAAACAACCGCATATACGCTGGCAAACGAGATCAATTACCGACTGGAACGGCGGGGACTTGATGCAGCGATCCGTGATCCCTTCCCTGCCCCGCAGAATGCTCGGATCACCGGTTCAGATGCAGATCATGCAATGACATACAAAATCAAACGAAAATAAGGAACAGAAACGATGAAAAATGTAAAATTTCAGGGAATTTCCGGCGCACTGCGCAATCCGGAACGCGGCTTCCGATTTGAGATCGGCGTTGGCAAAATCGAATCGGATCTGGTCAAGTTCGGGCATGTAACCGATCACTGGCCTTTTGAACGGTTCCCCTATGTCACGATCGCACAGGCATACTGTTATCTCACCCAATATTGGAACAGCGAAATCGCACAGGAGAAACTGGATGCACTTCAGGCAGATTTCGATCGCGCCCGTGCCTGCGGGGCAAAGTTTCTGCTCCGTTTTGCTTATGAATCGGATGGGATCAAAAACGGTCCGGATCTGGACCGGATCCTTGCTCATATCAAGCAACTCACACCGATCGTCCGGAAGAATGCAGATGTGATTTATGTCCTCCAGTGCGGCTGGGTCGGTCTGTGGGGGGAATTCCACACATCCGTCCACGGACACGAAAAAAATCCGGACGCCGTTGCAAAGATCATCTCTGCGACGCTGGAAATGCTGCCGGAAAACCGTTTCACCATGATGCGCCGTATGCAATACAAAATGAATCTGCTGGATACGCTCGGCGACAACCGGGAAATCACGGCGGAGACTGCGTTTACACAGGCGCCGCACGCACGGATCGGGTTCTTCAACGATGGCACCCTGGCAAACTATTGGGACGGCGGCACCTTCACGGAAGTTCCTTACGCATGGCGTGGGAATTATGAGTTCGACCGTATCAACCGGGAAGGAAAATATATGCCGGTAGATGGCGAACTTTTCTGGACTGGTCAGTTCAACGATCCGAAAGATGCGCCTGCGATCAAAGCGGCGGAACGGTTCACCTATCACCATTACAGCACCTTCAGCCTTGTTCACGGATTCTCCGGACTGGACCATAATCCGCAGCCGTGGACCATTGACACCTGGATCGAACAGCCCGTTACGCCCGCCATGCTGGAACTCAACGGTGTCCGGTTCGACCCGGATTATTTTGCGGATGGAGAACGGACCGGTTTTGAATTTATCCGTGACCATCTGGGTTACCGGATCGCCATGCCGGAAGCGGAATATACGGAATCGGTCCCGGCTGATGGCGAGATCAAAGCAAATATCACTCTGCGGAACTTCGGCTTCTCCACACCAATCAACCGCCGGAAAGCGGAATTCGCCCTGCTGACTGCGGACGGGGAAGTAATCGAACTGCCCACCGGCTTTGACTGCCGGAATCTTCAGCCGGATGAAGGCTGCAAAACGGTCTCTCTTATCTGCAGTGCAAAAGGTATCGCCGCCGGGAATTACACGCTGTGCCTCTGGCTGCCGGATGAAGCGGAATCTCTCCGTTACAGACCGGACTATGCGATCCGTCTTGCCTCAAATGCGGAAACTGCCGAGATCGGTGGAAGGCTGCTGCACAAAATCGGCACTCTCCGGATCGGGTGAACAACCATGAGCATTGTAAATGTAGAACGTTTCTATGAGTTGCTGGAAGTGGATCAGGAGCTGCGTGCAGAGGCATTGAAGCTCCAAACGATCTACGAAGAGCAGGAAGATGTGCTGGATGCGTTTCTGGAAATGGCGGAAAAGCAGGGGTTGCCTTTCACGGAACAGGAATTCATGGCGGTGATGTATCAGCGGGCAATGAGCCAACCGGACCCGGAATAAAATCAGAAAATCGCAAAGAAAAGCCCGATCAGCGTCAGAGTCCAGAAAAGGACCTGAAAAATGAGCCGGGACCGCTGACAGGATGGGGCATTGCTTTCAATGCTGTTGCCATTCTGAACTTTTCTGTACCGGGACGGCTTGTATGATGCGGTATGGGATCTGCGACGCATCAGAACAGCCCCTTAAAGGAACCGATCACGGCACATGCCACGATCAGAGCGGCGAGCAGGACAACGATCAACACGGGCAAATTGATCGCCCATGCAAGCCGCAGAACCTGACGGAACCCGAGAGAATCCAGTATGATCCCGGTTTCCGTCTTATTTTTTCCGATGGGGGAACCATCCAGACTGCGCTGTTTTTCAGAGGCTCCGTCCACGATCGGCAGCATCCGCATCATTTCGATCCGCTGTTTTTCGATCTTCAGGGTAACATCTGCAAGTTCGCCCCGATCAGAAAATGCTTCTTTGCGGGGATCATCTGCAGGGATCGCTTCCACCAGCTGACGGATCTCTCCAATCGTTGTCTGTACGGTCTCCAACCGGCTTTTCAGCTCTTTTTCCTCTGTTGAAAGACGGCTTTCCATGGTATGCAGACGGTCCAGCAGATCGCTCCGGGAACGCTGAAAATCGCCATAACGCCGTTTCAGATGTTCGTTCACGGCGTCATCCATTTTCGTGCTTGCCGTCTCCGGAACGTATGTCGGTTTCGGGTTTTCCTGATCCGTTTGATTCAATTTATTTCGCATGCCGTAAAGATCGGTTACGATAGAAGGAACTTTCTGCCCCATAAAATGCACTCCTGCGGTTTGATTTTTCTGATAACGCATTAATATAACTGCATTTTTCCGCTCTTTCCAATCCGTATCGTGAGTTTTTGTCATTTTTTTTCTTGTCTATACTTGCGTTTTTCCGTTTTGGAGCTATGTTTTAGAGATTTCATTTTAATATATTATAGTGAGGTGACCATGTTGAATGAATTATCCGGTCTTTCCGGCACCATA
>JAGAPM010000206.1 GCA_017623265.1 Lentisphaeria bacterium
CGGATGCTTTTTTCAGGGGCAGGGGGATCGTATTGAAGATCTGTTCCCGGATGGGAGTGACCGAGAGCAGCAGGAAAATCAGCCCTTCACAAAAGACCGCAAACAGTGCAAACTGCCAGGAAAATCCCATGGACTTTACCACGGTGTAGGCGAAATAGGCGTTCAGCCCCATGGAGGGCGCAAGCGCGAAGGGATAATTGGAGAACCATGCCATCAATGCAGTGCCCAGAAAAGCGGCAAGAGCCGTTGCAATGAGAACTCCGCCACGGTCCATGCCCGCCCCGGAAAGGATCGCGGGGTTGACCGCCAGAATGTATGCCATGGAAAGAAAAGTGGTGATGCCCGCAAGCAATTCGGTCCGGATCGTGGTGTTATGCTCTTTCAGATGAAAGGTCTTTTCAAAAAAACTGTTCATAGGTTCTCCTGTTCGATTGATTTGCAACAGGAAAATATAGAACATTTTTCCGTTTTTTCAAGTTTTTTCCAGATCTATTCCCGGAAAGAGTGTCTGGGTGGGATAAGCAAATTCCAGTCCGGCAGCATTGAATTTTTGCAGAATGGTCCGGTTCAGTTCATCCCGCAGCGCCTCTGCCGCAGTGAAGTTCTCCGCTTTCAGCCATACGATCAGGTGGATATTCAGGGAGTAGGGCGCAAAAGTCTCAAAATAAATATGGGGTCTGCATTCCGGTTGATCCGGTCCGTGGAAATCATCTGCGATCTCATGGAGAAGACGGATCGCCGTTTCCATTTGTTCGGGCGTTGTCTGGTAGATCAAGCCCAGTTCCGGACTGTATTTGATCAACCCTTTCCGGCTGATGAGACACACGGCATCGGCGGCAAGGAGACTGTTCGGGATCGTGTAGAGCGATTCATCCCGGCTCCGGATCCGGCTGCTGCGGGCGCCCACATGTTCCACGATTCCTTCGACAGCTCCGGTTTTGATCAGATCACCGATCCGGAACGGGGAGTCACCGGCGATCACAATGGTGCCGAAAAAGTTGGATAATGTATCACGGGATGCCAACGCCACCGCCAGACCGATCACTCCCGCACCTGCCAGAAGCGCCGATATATTCAACTGAAAAATATTCTGTCCGATAAACAGCAACGCCAGAAAGATGATCGTTCCCGTCAGTATATTGCCTGCCAGATCCAGCGTCAGGTCGTCCAGCGTACTGCCGTTCCGTTCCGCAAAACGGTGTACCTGACGGTTCAGCAGCGTAATGATCCCCAGAACTCCCCAGGTGATGATCAGTGTGGCTCCGGCATAAAACAGTTTCATTTCGACTGCCGCCGCCGATTGCCCCGGCAGACTTTGGATCACCGGATGGATGAAATGAAAACACAATGCCAGCGTTACAAAAAGCAGCAGCGGCTGGAGCAGAATATCTGCCAGACGGACTGATTTTCTGTGCTTTCTGCGCAGATACAGCAGCAGAACACAGATCACGATCGCCAACGCACTTTTGATCAGCGCCGCAAGCAGCGCTCCCATCTGGAGCTGCAACCATTCCAAAACGGTATTTTCTTCCGCCTGAACCGTTTGCAACAATGCGGACGGATCCGGAAGAGACTCCGCCGCAAATACCGTTCCGGTGAAAAAAAGAAGTCCGCTGAAAAGAAAGATGCGCCATTTCATAAAAAAAAGTCTGTACCTCCGTTTGGGAGATACAGACAAGATTTTCAGCGGTGAGTTTCAGTTTTTACTGCTGTTTGATCCGATCCCAGGCATCATTGTAAAGTTTGTTCTTATCGCCAAGATCCTGCAGGGGAACGCAGCGTTTGAAGTCTTCTTCCGGGATCAGGAAGGCGGGGTTGGCACGGAGTTCCTCATCCACCAGAGCGATCGCCTTGTTGTGGGGCATGATGTACTGGATCTCATTCATGTTCATGGCGGCGATTTCCGGACGGTACAGGAAGTCGATGAACTTGTAAGCGAGATCTTTGCTCTTGCTGTCCTTCATGATCGCCATGTTGTCAAAGGTTACAGTGCTGCCTTCTTCCGGAATGACGAACTTGACGGTGGGAACTTCCGCAATGACCTGAAGCATGTCGCCGCTGTAGGTCTGGATCATCCAGAATTCGCCGGTAGCGAGCGACTGTTTTGTATCATCCACACCGAAACGGGCGATCTGTTTTTTCCATGTTCTGGCAAGTTCCACGGCTTCAGCGATTCTTGCCGGATCGGTTTCATTGCTGCTGTAACCGAGGGTCCGCAGAGCGCATCCCAGCACTTCCCGCTGGTCATCCAGCAGGGAGGTTTTGTTCTTGAGGTCAGCACGCTCAAACATGTGCCAGCTGGGCTTGAAGTCTTTGACATTGTTCACATCATATCCGATTCCGGTAAAGCTGACAAAGTACGGGATGGAGTAAGCCATTGCGGGGTCCAGGTTCAGCGTGTTGTACTTTGTGTCATAGTATTTTTTGACATTGGGCAGCTTGCTGAGATCCAGTTTTTCCAGCATTCCCTGATCGTACATGGGCTTTGCCATGTAGGAGCTGGGAACCACAATATCGTATCCGGAAGCACCGGCAGTGAGCTTGGCATACATGGCTTCATTGGAGTCGAACGTATCCAGCTCGATTTTGCAATTGTATTCATTTTCAAAGGCTTCGATCACATCCTGTGCGAGGTAGTCACCCCAGTTGTAGATCCGAAGGACGGGGCGGTCGTCGCTGCAAGCTGCAAGTACAAGTGCGATGAACGCGGCGAGGAAAAGATGGACTGCTTGTTTCATTTTTTCTCCTTTGGTTTGTTTGTAAGTAAAATTTGTGTAATAAAAACAAGAATAAAGGTCAGGATCAGGAAGATCACCGAGAGCGCATTGAGCATGGGCAGATCTCTGCCGTGCTTGATGGAACTCTGGATGAAGATCGGCAGCGTGGTGTCTCCGGCACCCTTGACAAAGAAGGTGATCACGAAGTCATCGATCGAAAGGGTGAATGCGAAGAGCGCACCGGCGATCACCCCGGGCATGATGACCGGGAGCGTGACATGGAAAAAGGTGTAAAGCCCGCTTGCGCCCAGGTCCTGTGCCGCTTCGATCAGGGATTTATCAAACTCCTGCAGTCTGCCCAGCACCACCATTGCCACATAACTCATACAGAAGGTGACGTGAGCGATGATGATCGTGGTCATACCCAGTTCAAACGGGATTCCGGTCAGAGAGGTGAACCATGCCCCGAAGGTCTTGATGATCATCACAAAAAGCAGCAGCAGGCTGATCCCCATAAGGATGTCCGGCACTACCAACGGTGTATAGACCAACGCATTGTACACTCCCTTGAACTTGCTTTTCATCCGGTACAGCGCCAGTGCTGCCAGCGTACCGAGGATCGTGGAAATGACCGTGGCAAACAACGCAATGATCAATGTGTTGGCAAGCGCTTCCCATACCCGTTCACTCTGGAACAGTTTTTCGTACCAGATCCAGGAGAAGCCAGCCCATTTTCCGCCGTACTTACTCTTGTTGAAGGAGGCGATCCCCACCACGATCAGCGGAGCGTAGAGAAAAATCAGTGTCAGCAGCGTTACAAGCATGGGGAAACGGCTGCGTCGATTGCAGGACATGCTCATTGCAGACCTCCTTTTTACTCGTTCTTATGTTTCGCTTTGGAATCCTGAACCTTCTTGATCCAGTAGAGTGCCACCATCGGCAGAAATACCGCCAGCATCAACATCGCGGAAAGAGCGCTGGCATAGGGCAGATTGCGGTTCGTAAAGACGCTTTGGGCAATCTTGTCGCCGAGCAGCTCACTGGTGGGGCCACCAACCAGACTGGGGATCAGGTACGCTCCGAATGCGGGGATCAGCACCACCATGACTGCCGTGGCGATCCCTTTGGAGATTCCCGGCAGAAAGACGGACCGGAACGCATAAAACGAGCTTGCACCCAGGTCTTTTGCCGCATCCAGCAGAGAGAAATCAAATTTTTCCGCAACGGCGTAGATCGGCAGAACGGCGAAGGGAATATAGGTGTAAATCATCACGGTCAGCACTGCCCATTCGTTGTAGAGCAGATTGGTTGTCGGTTCCAGAATGCCGCACCATTCCAGCAGACGGTGAAAGATCCCGTTGGATTGCAAAAAGATCTTCCACGCAAAGATCCGGATCAGGAAGTTGGTCCAGAAGGGAACAATGATCAGCAACAGAAAAAGATTTTTCCATTTTGCCGTCAGGCGGCACAGCTGGTAACTGACGGGGACAGCAATCACAATGCAGACAAAGGTCGCCACGACCCCCTGCCAGAAAGTCCGCCAGATAATATCGGGATAACTGGGGTTCTTGAGGTTCTTGATCGTTTCCAGAGTCCATCCTTCCGCCAGACCGCCATAAGAGTCCACCGGTTTGAAGGCAATGATCAACACCAGAATAATGGGGATGGCATAGAAAACGACCAGCCATACAAAGGAGGGCAATCCCAGAAAGAAATTGGAAAGTTTACGCAGCTTCATGGCAGTGACCCGCGCTTACAAGTCGGGGAGGGCGAGCAGTTCTTCGTCGTCCTCGGTGTAACTGTCAAGCATATATGCGTTATCGGCTTCAAACTTGAGCCAGACCTGATCTTTCCACTTGATACTGCGTTCATCCAGAGCGTATCCGCTGTGCTGTTTGATCACAGAAACACGCCAATCCTGAACACGGACCCAGTAACGGGTATGGGCGCCGAGATAGATCGCTTCTTCCACCACGCCCTGCAGCAGGTTGGTATTGGCATTGGTCATTTCCGGCTTGTTCAGGGAGATGGAGAATTTTTCCGGCCGGATGCTCACATGGACCTTGCGTCCCACATGAACCTTTTTATCATTATAGAGACGCAGAGAGGGGAAGTCTTCGATCTGCAGGTCGCAGTAGTCGCCTTCCACCTTACTGACCCGTCCTTCAAAGAAGTTGGTATCGCCGATGAATGCTGCCACGAAACTGGTTTTTGGTGCTTCGTAGAGCTGGGGCGGGGTTCCGATCTGTTCGATCTTTCCAGCCCGCAGGACGGCGATATTATCGCTGATACTCATGGCTTCCTGCTGGTCATGGGTCACAAAGATGAAGGTGATCCCCACATCGTCATGGATCGTATCCAGTTCGATGAGCATTCTC
>JAGAPM010000207.1 GCA_017623265.1 Lentisphaeria bacterium
CGGGGCATTCAGGGTGATTTTTAATGCGGATCCGTAGAGGCCGGAGACTCCGGTTTTTGATGCCCGTGGCTGGATATGGCAAGGCAGGATCGTTCCCCGTTCCGACTTGCGGCAAAGCCCGATGATCTCACTGCTGCTGATCATTCTTCTGCCGGCTTATCCGGATTTTCAGAATCCGCTGCGGGTGTATCGGTATCCGTGGTGATCACTTCGTTTTCCGTCTGATCTGCGGAGTGATCCGGCATGGGAATCTCCAACAGTTCATAAACCTGTTTTGCATCCATCGTTTCGTTTTCAAGCAGGGCATTGGCAAGTTTTTCCAGCTGATCACGATGCTGTGTCAGGATCTCGGTAGCACGGGCTTTCTGTGTCGAAACAAGATTTTTGACTTCCAGATCAATTTCCCGGAGCGTTTCTTCACTACAGGAATCGTTACGGGTGATATCCCGTCCCACATAGATATGTTCGGAACGTTCGCCGTACTTCACCGGTCCGAGTTTATCGCTCATGCCGAAGGAACAGACCATGGCGTGCGCAATATTGGTGGCATGTGCGATGTCTTGAGAAGCACCGCTGGAAATATCATCCAGTACGATCTCTTCGGCAACACGCCCGCCGAGACTCATGGCAATCGTGTCAAGCATTTCGTTCTTTGTTCTGGAGTAACGGTCCACATGATCCATCATCATGGTCAGACCTAATGCCTGCCCGCGGGGGATGATCGTGACCTTATGCAGCGGAGTGCCATGCTTGCAATGAATATTCACCAGTGCATGACCCGCTTCGTGATATGCCGTCAGTTTCCGTTCATGCGGGGGGATCACACGACTGCGGCGTTCTGCACCGAAACAAACTTTATCCCGGGCCTCTTCCAGATCTGCCTGTGTCGCTTCTGTGTGGTTATACCGGGCAGCAAGCAGTGCCGCTTCGTTCATCAGGTTTGCAAGATCCGCTCCGCTGAAACCGGGGGTACTGCGGGCGAGGGAGTCCAAGTCAACCGTGGAAGCGAGACGAACATTTTTTGCATGAACATCCAGGATCTGTCGTCTGCCGCGGATATCCGGCAGGTCAATAACGATCTGGCGGTCAAAACGACCGGGGCGCAACAGCGCAGGGTCAAGCACATCAACGCGGTTCGTTGCGGCGAGAACGATCACTGCACCGTTCAATGATTCCAGACCGTCCATTTCGACCAGCATGGCGTTCAATGTCTGTTCCCGTTCATCATGACCACCTCCGATGCCGGAGAAACGGGAGCGTCCCACTGCATCGATTTCGTCAATAAAAATTACACTGGGAGCGTGTTTGCGCGCCTGATCAAACATGTCACGGACACGGCTTGCGCCGACGCCGACAAACATTTCAATAAAATCCGAACCGCTGATTGAGAAGAAGGGTACATTTGCTTCTCCGGCGACAGCTTTTGCCATCAGGGTCTTACCGGTTCCCGGAGGACCGGTGAGCAGGGCGCCTTTCGGGATCCTGCCGCCGAGCAGTTTATATTTCAAGGGATCGCGCAGGTAATCCACGATCTCTTTTGTTTCCGCCTTGGCTTCTTCGCATCCGGCAACATCATCGAATCTTGTTTTGATTTCATCCGGCAGGATCATGCGGGCGCGGCTTTTCCCGAACTGCATTGCTCCACCGCCGGAGCCGCGCATCTGCCGCGCAAACACGAAATAGAGAATTACAATAATGACAACACCGATGATCACATTGAAAAGGATACCCTGCCACCAGGAATTATCTTCTTCATATTTCAGTTTGGCAACCTTGCCGTTCTGCAGCTTTGTGATGAGTTCATCTGTTGCAGGAAGATTGATCTCGTAATTCCGTTCGGTACCGGCGGAGAGATCCTTATCTTCCTGCGCGGAGCCGGAGGCGGCTTTTTTCTTCCATTTGCCCCGGATCAGGAAAAACCGTTCGGGACCGCTCACTACATCCGCAGAAATAATTTCGCCATTGTCGAGAGCAGTCACAAATTCATGGGGTGTCAGGATATCTGTTTTTTCTGCGGAGTCGTCACTCAACAGAAAGAAAAGCCCGAAGACCAGAAAAATCCCCAGCCAGATAAAGAGTGCAGTCGGCGGTCTGCGCGATGCCACCTTTTTTGTATTGCCGTTATCGCTCATGAAACATACTTTCCGGAATATTGATACTGCAAAGGGCTGAAGATCAGCCGCCCTTCTGGGTGGTATAGATCATGAATGCTGCAAGACCGATCACGACGATCGAAAGCAGAGCAATGATCGTGATCAGGATCGCCTGGGACTTTTCTGCTTTGCGTTTCGGCGTAAAAACGGAGGGGTCGATCCGTTCCAGCGTCTGGGTGCCGAGATTCGGATTGATTTCAATGTCAGTTGTGGTTCTCATGACGGTCGTCAGGGATTTTTTATCGCTGTCACAAAGCATTTCAATGCCGCCGACCTGAAGCATATCGCCGCTCATCAGTTCGTTTTCCACGCCTTCTTCCAGCTGAACACCGTTGATCCGGGTACCGTTGGTGGAGCCTTCATCAC
>JAGAPM010000208.1 GCA_017623265.1 Lentisphaeria bacterium
CCGGAAGGCGCCCGCGACTACCTCGTTCCCAGCCGCGTCCATCCCGGTCAGTTCTATGCGCTGCCGCAGGCTCCCCAGCAGTTCAAACAGCTGCTCATGGTCGCTGGTTTTGACCGTTATTTCCAGGTCACTCCCTGCTTCCGCGATGAAGATGCCCGTGCAGACCGTTCCCCCGGCGAATTCTATCAGCTGGACTGCGAAATGAGCTTCGTTACTCAGGATGATGTCTTTGCTGTCATGGAAGAACTTCTGACCGATATCTTCCCGAAATTTACCACCAAGAAGATCAGCCCCGCTCCGTTCCCGCGCATCCCGTTCAAGGAAGCCATGAACAAGTACGGCAGCGACAAACCGGACCTCCGGAACCCGCTGTTCATGGTGGACCTCTCCGACATCTTTGCGAAATCCGGCTTCAAAGCCTTCGCAGCGACCGTCGCCAACGGCGGCAGCGTCAAGGGGATCCGTGTTCCCGGCATTGTGGGTGTCCAGCCCCGTGCATGGTATGACAAGATGGAAGCCTTCGCCAAGGAATGCGGCTCCAAGGGTCTCGGTTACATCACATGGAGCAAGGAAGGCGAACTCAAGGGTCCCATCGCCAAGTTTATGAACGAAGCAGAACTGGCAGAACTCAAAGCAGCCGGTCAGATCGAAAACGGCGATGCTCTCTTCTTCATTGCAGATAAGACCGCTCTCGCCAACCAGATCGGCGGCAAGGTTCGCACCAAGTTCGCGGAAACACTGGATCTCATCGCAAAAGATGAATTCCGCTTCTGCTGGATCGTGGACTTCCCCATGTTCGAGCTGGATGAAGAAACCAACAAGATCATCTTCAGCCACAACCCGTTCTCCATGCCTCAGGGCGGTATGGATGCGCTGCTGAATCAGGATCCGCTGACGGTATTGGCGTATCAGTATGATATTGTTTGCAACGGTATCGAACTCTCCTCCGGTGCCATCCGGAACCACATGCCGGAACTCATGTACAAGGCATTCGAGATCGCCGGTTACGACCGTTCCGTGGTGGACGAAAAATTCGGCGGCATGATCCAGGCGTTCAAGCTCGGTGCGCCCCCGCACGGCGGTATTGCCCCCGGGATCGACCGTATGGCGATGCTCCTTGCCGATGCCCCGAACATCCGTGAAGTCATTGCTTTCCCGTTCAACCAGCAGGCGCAGGACCTGATGATGAACGCTCCGGCAAATGTGGATATGAAACAGCTGCGTGAACTGCGCATCGTTCCGATCCCCCATGAACTCAAGTATGAAGAAACATACAAGAAGATTATGGCAGAAGCGGAACGGATCCGTGCTGCCGAAGCCGCCGCTGCTGCCGCTCAGGCAACAACGGAACAGGCATAACAGGAGATCCACACTTGCTCCAGAGTTACAAGAAATACAAAAGAATTTCCAGCGTAAAAGCAACGGTCATCTTATTGACCGTTTCCGCATTGGCTGTCCTTGTAACCTGGGGCGTGTGGAGCCTGTGGGATTTTGTGGCAGACCCCATTGAACACGAAGAATCCTTTGATGAGATCATCGAAAAAGCTGCCCGCCGGAACAACTTGCCGCCGGAATTGATCCGTGCGGTGATCTGGCGGGAAAGCAAGTTCAACCGTCATACCATCGGTAAAGATGGCGAGGTGGGGCTGATGCAGATCCGCCCCGAAACTGCAGTAATCGACTGGGCGAGGGCAAAAAAGCGCTCCATCCCCTCAAAAGGGGCGCTGATGGACCCCGCCCTGAACATTGAGATCGGCAGCTGGTATCTGGGACAAGCCATGTGAAACTGGACTGGATACAAAGAACAGATCGCCCTTGCTTTGTGCCAATACAATGCAGGCAGAAAAAGGGCGTTGGCGTGGAAACCGGATGATAAAAACGGCAATGTGATCGAAAATATCACATTCACTTCCACCCGGGAATACGTGGGGGATATCCTGCGGAAATATAATGATTACCGCAGGGAAACGGCAAAAAAACGGGAAGAAACTGCCAAACAAAAGAAAAAATAATCACCTTTGCGCCGCCCGGTCGCGGGCAGTAAAGGATTCAAACAGCGCAAACTATGTGGGTCCGGATCCGGTCATCATCACGCGACAGGCACCGGCGGACAACAAGTCCGCTTTTCTTTTTTCCAGTATGGGAAATTTTTGAAATACGGCGTTTTCCAGATCATTGTGCAGCAAATCGGCTGCCGCAGCGAAGTCCCGCGCACGCAATTTTTTGATCAGTTCAGCAAGTTGAGACGGGGCAGGGGATGGACCGGCGATCCGGTGTTGATACGCCCATTTTGCCGAGACCGGAAAACCGGGTGCATCGATAAGCACCGGAAGATCATCCGGAAGATCATCAAGCGGGATTAATTTTTCTCCGACTCCGGATGCTATTGCAGGAACCGGATTCAGGAAGTACGGCACATCAGCGCCGATGGAAAGTGCAATTTCAGCAAGTTGCGCTGCCGTTACTTTTCCGGGATATTGTTCCTGCATCAAACGCAAGACGGCAGCTGCATCCGAGGAACCGCCCCCCATTCCGGCAGCAATCGGA
>JAGAPM010000209.1 GCA_017623265.1 Lentisphaeria bacterium
GAAGGTGAAGTGCCGCCCATCCCGAACGGGGAAAGTCTGGAAGATTTTCAGAACCGGATATCCGGATTCATGGACCGGACCGCGGCGGAAAATATCGGCAGGCGTCTGCTGTTTGTCAGCCATGGCGGAGCGACCCAGCAGATGTTCACCCATGTGACCGGACCGCTAAAACCCGGCAATATCCGCCCCCTCTGCGCCAACGCCAGCCTCTCCATCTTCCAGCGCAGACCGGCAGGATGGCAGCTGGTGGCATGGAACGATATTTCCCACCTTGCCCATATCAAAATGCACGATACCCTGACGTTCTGAAGAATCATTTCCGACCGTCGCAGCTTGGTAATATTTTTAAAAGATTCATACATTGTATTTCCTTTGCATCTGTGCTACATTAAGGGACACATATCAAACAACGAGGCGAAAAATGAAAAATCTGCTTTTGATCGGCGACTCCATCCGCATGGGCTATGACACCTTTGTCCGGGAAAAACTTTCCGGTCGCATGAATGTTTATTTTCCGGCTGAAAACTGCCGTTTTGCCCAGTACACCCTGCGAACGCTGAGCGACTGGAAAGCCCAGCTCAACCTGCCGGAAATCGATGTGGTCCACTGGAACAACGGACTGTGGGATACCCTGCACTTGAACGCCTGTTCCGCCGGGGCAGACGGTGAAGCTGCCGGGGAAACGATCCGGCCCGAAAACGTGCCACAGGAATTTGTTTATGACAAAGATCCCCTCACCCCGCCGGAAATGTACCGTTATATGCTGGACCGGACTCTGACCCGGATCCAGCAACTGTTTCCGAAAGCGGAAGTGATTTTTGCCACATCCACACCGGTCATCGAAGAACAGGCAAGCTGGGCGTACCGGTCCAATGCAGAAATCGAACAATACAATGCCATCGCACGGGAAGAACTGATCCCCCGTGGCATCCGGATCAACGAGCTGGGCGCTTTTGCGGCGGAACATTGCTCCGATAAGCACAGCGACTGGGTCCATTATCTGCCGGAAGGCTGCAATCTGCTCGCCACGGAAATTGTCCAGTATCTCGAAAAGGAAAATCTGATCTGAACAGAAAATCCTCCTCCATTCTGAAAAATTTTTATCATGACAACTGCCACTGCCCCTCAGATCAATATCAAGCGTTTTTCCGTCCACGACGGCCCCGGCGTCCGTACAACACTGTTTCTCAAGGGATGTCCGTTGCGTTGCATCTGGTGTCATAATCCGGAAAGCCGGAAAATGGAACCGGAACTGGCGGTGCGTCTGCACAAATGTATCCTTTGCGGCGATTGCACGGAAGAATGCAGCAACCACAAAATCGTTGAGGGAAAACACCTTTATGACCGCTCCAGCTGTCTCAACTGCGGCAAATGCGAAGAAGCCTGCATTGATTACGCCATTGAACTTTACGGCAGACCGATCAGCGTTGACGATGCCTTTGAAAAACTGGTCGAAGACCGGTTCTTCTACGGAAGAAGAGGCGGAATCACTCTTTCCGGCGGCGAGCCTTTGCTTCATCGGGATTTCTGTGCGGAACTGTTGAAAAAATTGAAAGAAGACAGTCTCCATACGGCAGTGGACACCTGCGGAGAAGTGCCGTGGAGAGCGTTTGAAACGGTTCTGCCATATACCGATCTATTTCTCTACGATCTCAAATGCGCCGATCCCGTTCAGCATGAGAAACTGACCGGATGCCGGAACGAACGGATCCTGAAAAATCTGGTAAAATTGAGCAAAACCGGAAAGCCCATCGAGATCCGTATGCTCATGGTCCCGCAGCATAATATGGCTGAAACATACCTGCGTCAGGCGGGAGAGTTTTTGAGTACCTTGAACAA
>JAGAPM010000210.1 GCA_017623265.1 Lentisphaeria bacterium
CCCCGGCGTCTGGCTGAAGAAAGGCAGAAACGAGTTGGTGATCTTCGAAACGGAAAAACTGGTCAAGCCGTACATTCAACTGCTGGATCACCCCGAATTGGATAAAGTGATCGACGGCTGAACAATCAAGGATACCACCCCGTGACAAAACAGAATACGGATCAGGACAATACGATCAAAATGGATACCCCGGATCTCTCCGGTAAGACCATTGAACTGCCGCTGGACGACTTCATGCCCCGGCGGACACGGAAGAAAAAAAGTTCTTCCGTCAGCCGGACTGCCACATTCTTCACGGAAACCCTTTCTCTGTTCCGGGATCACGCAAAAGATACCGAGGAAACGATTCGCGCCGAGCAGGGTGAAGTGCGGCATCACAATGTCGCTCAGGAACAGGATGAATCAGAAAAACTTGGCAAACTGGAAGAGGATTTTGAACGGCGGGAAACCTTTGCCGGCGGCGGTCAGGGTGTCATTTCCAGAGGAAAGGACCTGCATCTGCGGCGGTTGGTCGCCATCAAATCTCTCCGGGAGGAACATCTGAACGATCCTGCCCAGCGCGGGGCATTCATTGCGGAAGCACGGGTCACGGCTCAACTGGAACATCCGGCAATCCTGCCCATCTACTCCATCCACAGCGATGACAGCAATGGCTTGCATCTGGCGATGAAAATGGTCTACGGTCAGGACCTGAAAAGTTATCTTCAGACGATCGTAAAGCATTACCGGAAAGATGGGATCCGTGCCTACAATGAACGCAAATCCCTCCGGTTCCGGCTGGATCTTTTTCTGCGGATCTGTGATGCCCTTTCCTATGCGCACAGCCGGAATATCATGCACTGCGACCTGAAACCGGAAAATATCATGATCGGCGAATACCACGAAGCCTATCTCATGGACTGGGGAATCGCCCGTCAGATCCGGGAACCGGGCTACGATCCGGCGACCTGGACCAAACCCAAACGCATTACCGGTACTCCACGTTTTCTTACACCGGAAGCCATTCGCGGCGAACACTGCGATGAACGGGCGGACATCTATGCCATGGGGCTGATCCTGTACGAGATCACCACGCTGGAGGAGGCGTATTCCGGAAATACGCCGGAAGCCATCATGCGCAAAATCTGCGCTCAGGATATGCGCCCGGTGGTACATCTCTTCAAATACCCCATCGATTCCGACCTCAAAGCGATTATTCTCAAAGCCGCAGCAGAAGATCCGGAAGACCGTTATCCTTCCGTTAAAGCACTGGCGGATGATCTGCGCAAATATCTCCGCAATGAGGAAGTCACGGCAAACCCGGATTCTCTCATCAGGAAAGCTGTCCGCTGGACCATGCACCACAGCAAAGCGACATTGATCACCATGCTGCTCTGCGTGATTGCGGTCATCGGAAACCTGGCGTACAATCTGGCGGGGCAGATCACCACGCAACAGACCGAATTTTCACAGAAAACAGCGATCGGGATCGCATTTCACCATTGTGCCGAGATCGCATACAAATTCGACCGCGAACTTTCCAAAATGGAAAACCTGCTCATCGCTACGGGGAATGAACTGGAATTTTTCTACAACCGCACTACGCCATTCCGCAGTAATATCGAAGAAACTGTTCCCCGGATCGGACACGGTTCCGCAGCAGGAACAGAACACGCAGAAAACGACCGCCGGATCAACGATACCAACCTCTTTTCCAGACGTTTCATCAAACTCGTCCACGGCGGTCTGGGAAAAGATACCACAGGAATTTCACCCGTCACCATCGCCGGTATTTCTTTTGATGACGGGCTGAACTTTGCCTATCCTGCCGATCCCGCCGTATTGAACGCAGACCTGCGGAAAAGTCCCGGATTCCGGAACCGGATGATGCCTGATCAGCCCGTTTCCGGATGGTCTGTCCCGTTCCGGCAGGAAAAAGCCGATGATGCACCCACCCTGCTCACCTGTTCGGTACGGATCAATTCCGCAGAAGGAAAACCGGCAGCCGTTCTCTACCTTGATCTGGATATCAGCAGACTTCTCCAGACCATCAAGGTCAAAAATACCCTGCAGGATCATGCGGAGGAAATCACCTTCATTGACGGCGCCGGCAGAATAATCCTCACCGGAAAAAGCGGACACCTCAACGAGTTCACCGGGGAAGACAACATGTATGGAGACAAAAAACTGCTGGAATACATTCTTCAATATGAAAACGGTTACCTGAACTTCACCCGCAATGAAGATGGGAACGATGTGGAATATGTGTGTGTCTTCGCACGCTGTCAGACACTTGGGTTGTTCTACCTGGAGATCTACAAACTCCAAACTCTGATCGAAAAACATGAAGCGCACCGCATAAAAAAGAAAACCCCCTGATTTTTTTGTAATTTTTTGCAAAACAACACTTGCATTTTTCAGAATGTGGTGTATCTTATAAGCACAGTCCTTTGCGCGTCCCTATCGTCTAGAGGCCTAGGACACCAGGTTTTCATCCTGGTAACCGGGGTTCGAATCCCCGTGGGGATGCCATTTTTTGTTTTAAACCCGTGCAGCCCAGATACGGGGTCGCCATGTCAGCCGACATGGTATAAATCCCCGTGGGAATGCCACCGATCCGAAATTTTGCCTTTTCGACGTTTTGTGACAGAATTTCATAATGATTTCTCGCTTGATTTTTCAAAAAATCTGGTTATTTTATATAGAATCACACCTCTCCGTGCCGGAGTGGCGAAATGGCAGACGCACTAGATTCTAAATCTGGCGCTGGTAACAGCGTATGGGTTCGACCCCCATC
>JAGAPM010000211.1 GCA_017623265.1 Lentisphaeria bacterium
CCCCTGCCCTCCTCCGTTTCACTCAGCGATCGGAATCAATGAGAAACTGACGGTAGCCGAAGGTGTTGTTTTCACCGGCTTTTTCCAGTTTTGCTTCCGCTTTTTTCGCTTTTTCCGCAGCATCTGCCGTCATGGAAGTGGCGGCATTGACCGGAATCACTTCCGCCACAACGACCAGCTGGGAACGCTTGGTGGATTCGCTTTCCGTGGAGAAGATCCAGCCCAGGAGAGGAAGATCTTTCAGGATGGGAATACCGCCGGAGACACTCACCACATCACGCTTTTCCAGACCGCCGATCACGAGTTTCGTGCCTTTGTTGGAGATCATGAAGCTGGAGGTGACTTCCGCACCCGTCTGGATGCGGGGTTCGCCGTTGGATTTGTAACCGATCAGAGAGCTGTTGGAAACCGTCACATCAAGAATCGTTGCCTTGGCAGAGACGGAAGGCGTCATGCTCAGATAGAAGCCGAACTCGCCGGAAGCTGCGGTATTGACCGTGTTGCCTTTCGCCATGGGGACGTTGTTGCTTTCAAATTCCATGGCTTTGCCGTCCGCATCGCTCACATCTGCGTACTTGGCAATGGCTTTTGCACCGACGTTTTTGCCGTCGATCACAAAACTGCCGCCTTCGATGCGCAGGGTATAGCGTTCCTGATCGCCCTTGCCCAGTTTGAGAACTGTCAGAGAAACAGCACCTTCGGCTTCGATCTCAATAGCTTTACCGTGCATATCGGTGGCAGACAGGGAGAAATCTTCTCCAGAAATCACATCTTCGATCTTCAGATATTCCTGCGTGTATTCGCCACCTTCAATGGGTTCAACACTGGGAACGAAGACCTGCGTGGTGCGGTTCATTTCAGCGGTCGTGCCGCTGCGGATCGCCATTTCACCGGTGTGAACGATCTTCGCCTTGCCCTTGCTGGTCAGGAAGTCGAGGTACTTGGTGTTCCACTTGGGATTGAAATTGAAGTAAGTGGTATCGGACCAGCCGGCGCCCTTGACCAGAGCAGAACCGTCAGAAGAGAAATTCTTCATGAAGCGCCCGCCGGTATTGAAGAGATCGATCCCGTCGTTGTTCTTCCATGCCTGGAAATCGAAACCGAGCTTGGTATCGTTTTCGGCGTAGAGTTCGTACACCGTGACTTTTGCACGGACTTCCGCCGTGGGAATATCGTATTCCATCAGGAGTTTTTCGATATTGGCGCGGGAGAAGTTGGTGGTCTTGAAGAAGAGCAGGTTCAGCGCTTCATCGCAGCGGATCCGGTCGGCGCCGCCGATATTTTCCGTCACATCATCTGCCACATCGGCACCGGCATTGCGGAGCATGGTGCGCAGTTCGGCAGCAGAGCGGTACTTCGGCTGATAAACGTACATGGGCTGACCGGTCACGGAGACGACTTTCGGCTTGTCCAGTGTGGCAATGATGCTGTCAATGCCCTGCCCGACTTCGCTGTCTTCAAAGCGGTAATCTTCGGCAGAGACCATGAGGATGCCGGTGCCGTCGCTGTACTTGATCGCCTGGATCCCGGTATCGCTTTCATCCACTCTGCGGGACTGGACGATCTGGCGGAGATAGCCGCGCAGTTCGTAGGGATCGGCATATTTCAGAACGTAAGTCTTGGTCACAACGTCCGGGTCGTTGTTGGTGCGGATGAAATGAACGACCTGGGTGCCTTTTTCCACTTCCACGTTCAGGCGTGCATCAATGGAAGAATCTTTGTACCAGGCGGTTGCTTCATCGGCAAAAAGAGAACCGGCAGTGCAGAACATGGCTGCCGCAGCAATATAAGTAAAACGTTTCATCGTTATTTTTCCTTCTCTTTCAGGGATTACTGTTTCGCGAGTTCATCAAATGCTTTCAGGACACCCTGGGGGATGGAATCATCCGGCGCTACGGGGACAGCACGGGCAGTCACAAAGTAGTAGGTCTTTTCCTGATTGGTGGTGGTAGTCCCGAAGATGTACTTCAGAATGGGCAGTTCGCAGAGGACAGGGATACCGATCGTCTGTTCCACTTCGCTGACCCGTTCCCAGTTCATCAGGAGTTTTTCCTGATTGTAGTTCAGAGAGGTGGAGGCAGTGGCTACCGTAGTTTCAGCGATCTCAGCGCCCATGTTGTTGCGTTCCACAACATTGGAACCGTAGAGGCTGTAAGTGAAGTTCACGACCCCGTTCTTGCCGCCGGTGATGACCGGTTCAGTGATCACAACATCCAGCGTGGCATCGCCGCCGACGCCCACGGTGGTCATGTGGTCTTCATCCTTTTCAATATTCTGATATTCGGGGGAGAAGGTTGCTTTGAATTCTTTTTCCGCCGTGTTGGTGATGGTCAGCATGGCGCTGCTGTTCACCGTGGCTTTTCCGTTCTGCTGGAGGATCCGGATGAAGCTGAAATCGAATGCCGGAGCCGTGTACATGCCGCCGAAGCCGTATGTGAAGTTGCCGAAAAGATCGATCCCTTCCATGATCGTTTCTGCAGCACGCAGGTTCAGCGCATCGTAACCGACGCTCAAGAGGTTCATGCCCGGACCATTCTTCCATGCGAGGTAATCCAGACCGATGTCCTTCAGATCACTTTCGCGGACTTCGTAAATGGTCAGTTCAACGCGCGCCTGCGGACCGGGTTTATCCAGCCATGCCAGTTTACGCTTGATGTCTTCCACACGGTACGGAGTGTCCTTGAAGTAGAACATCCCGGTCTTCTTGTCCAGACGGACTCTGGCATCTTCTTTGGAGCTGGCGACCTGACCGCCGACCACGATCTTGCGCATATCGGCGGCAGAGCGGTACTGAGGTTTGTAGGTGCCGTAAGCAATGCCGGTGCCGGCGACATTTGTGCCGTTCACCATCTCGGCGGAACGGTCAAGAGCGGCGATCATTTCATCCACATACTCGAACATGCTTTCGGACGTGCTGACAATCAGAAGCTGACGCTTATTTGCCGCATCTTCCATAGTCACCACTGTGGAGGAACCGTTGCGGCGGAGCACAGCACTTCTCACAAAGGGAGCAAGGTCCGCCGCTTTCGTATGTTTCAATTCGTAGATCTTAGTCTGAACCACGCTCTGGTCATCATCCTGAACAAAGGTGATCGTCTGGGTCTTTTCTTCTTCTTCAGCGGTTGCAGCGGGGACATCTGCCTTCACGGCGGGATCCTGCGCATAAACGCCGGTCATTGTTGCTGCCGCAAACAGTGCGAACAGACTGGTTTTCACCATTTTTGCCATTTGTTTTCTCCGGAAAAAATTGGTTTTCGTTTGTTGTGTTGTTAAAGAAACGGTGAGCTTATCAGGCTCAATTAAATCTTCCTGTCCTTTCATTTCATCCGTTTGTTTAGCCTCAACTAACTGATCCGGCAAAAAATTTTCTTCCTTGCACGGAACTGCAAAACATTTTTTAATATAATTTCAGTTTTACAAAATTTCAATTAGCAGAAACTAATTTTTTTGATTTTTTTAGATACCAGCCTCCTTCCCGTCTCTTGCATGAGCTACAAAAAGGTCAAAAAATGTCTGCAAATCTTCACAGACATCTAATATTTTTCCTGCAAATTCCTCCGCTTTCCGGTAAAGGCTCATCTTTTCCAGCGATTCTGCGGCATCCCCGAAAACGGTCCAATCCCCCCGATGGACCGGAGTCCGTGGCAGTTTTTCCATGAACCCCTTCACATCTTTTAATGGATAACCGATAAACACACCCACCTCGTGCGGAATCTTTTCCACGGCAAACCGTTCCCGCAGAAATGCAAGCAAATCATCCATCTCACATCCTGCCGGGTACCCCAAAGTGGAAAGCAGAGAAAGATTTTGTGCATCTGAAAGGGTCCTTGCCATAGTCTCACGGTGATAAAACAGAATCAGTGAGCTTTCCGGTTCCACACGCAACTCCAGATAATTCAGCTTCAGAGTCTCCAGAATGTCCGCCCGGTACAGACAGAAATTGAACCCCTCGCTATTCCGGCTCTTGTAACAATGTTGTACCCGGAGCAGTTCCCCCGGCTTCACCCCACTGCGCACTGCCGCTGTCTTCAGCAGTAAAAACCGCAGTAATTCTTTCCGGTGCTTTTCACTGATTAGACAATTCATTTATTAGTCTCACCTAACTGTTAAAATTTGAAAAAACGCTTTCCAGCTCCAGTTCCAGAAAGCGCTTTCTCAACTCAAGGTGGTATAATATAGACCACCTTTATCAACTTGTCGAGTAGGTTTGCCTAATTATTTTTAACTTTTTTTATTTTTTTCGTTTTTACACTCAAAATGATGCAAGATCGACAATGATCACTCCTGCAGGATAGACTTTTTCCACGCCATTGCAGCAAACAACCGTTTGTTCCCGGGTGGCGATCAGATCAAAGACCGCTCCGAAAGCACGGATATTTTTCAGTTTGACCGCATTACAAGGTGCCGGAATACGGGGCTCAGCCCGGAAGGAATTGAACGAAAGCGGAACAAGTCCGAGTAAACCTTCCGTGATCACACGGCAATAAAGAGCGCTTTCCGCAGAAAGATGCCGTTTGCCGCCTTCGGGCCATGCTTCGATCGGATACGGCACATGGTCCCCCAGCAGACGATGGTGTGAATAAACCAGCAGTTTCCGGAAAGTCTGCTCCACCTCACCGGCGGCAAAGGCTCCCCGCAATCCGTAAAGCAGACTGCGATCCCAATAGGTTGTTCCGCCCTCCTCACACAACATGCCGTCATGGAACCAGAGATAATCCGAATAGAGCGCGGCGACTGTATCTTCCGCCCGGTTCAGGATTCCCATACAAAGAGGGATTCCGATCCACGAACGCAGTGTGGTATTTCCGTCATAATAGCGATATGTTTTGAAACCATGGATCTCTGCGCCGAAATAAGACTCCATATCCAGCGCCAACTGTTCCGCCTGCCGACGGTAAACAGCTGCCTTTTCCGGCAGCTGAAATTCTTCAGCAAGAGCGGCGGCTGAAAGCAATGCGCCATAGTAAAGGGATGAGGTACAGAGATTGGCGCTGCCGCTGGGGAAACGTCCTTCCATCTCATCTTTATCGGACATCACCACGCCCTGCGGATTCTTCCGGCGGCGGCAGTATTCCAGACACCATTCGATCCCGCGCCAGAGTTGTTTTGCAATCTCCCGGTCGCCGCATGTCAAAGCAAATCGGGATGCACCGTAAGCCCACATGGCACCATCGCCCCGGTCCCCTGCCCCTTCCCAGATATCGAAAGCCTCCGAGATCACGGAACTGGGGATCGGATAATAGTCCGGTCCCATAAATGGCATATAATGACGGTACGCATTGAAAGAAGCATCCAGAGCCAACGCATCGCCGGTCCACGCGAACCAGGGACCTGCATATTCCACTTCATCGTTGCACCAGGTAGCGGCATAGTAACTTTCTCCTCCGGGTCCGTGCATAAAACCGCCGCGGGTTCGAAAAATGCTTTCTCCGGCGCGGATCTTGCAGAAATGGAACATCGTATCCAGTTCAACGATCCCCGTTTCCAATTGCAGGGGAAACGTGAGTTCGGTCACCCGTTTCCTGCGCCCGGCAAGTTCTGCGGCAGGGTCGAACGTGCGTGATTCCTGATCGGCTGTCCGGGCCTGGATCACAAGAGCTGTCCCGTTTTCTGATTCAGCCGGAACAGTGAGAGAATCATCCTGCATATCGCAATCCACCAGATAGACGCCGCGGGCTCCGCGGCTGGCAACCTGCACATGATTGTTGATGATACGGATCTCAACGGCTTCTTTCCCTTCATTCACGAAAGTAAAGCGGATCAGATTTACCGGTGCATCATCAGCGGGTGCGATCTCACGGATCACCTGAAGCCCCGGCACATTGGTGCGGCTGCGGACAGTCAGAACCCCATCAAATGTAAAGTCAACGGGGTATTCTGCCAGCGGCGCTCCGCCAACTTCAAAAGCAGGCAGAACACCGGTGGGGATCGTTCCGTGGCTGGCGCTGTTTTTCGTCTCATTGTCCGTTTCGTCATCCCCGGAATTTTTCAGATTGACTTGCAGAGACGCGTGCGTTTTATTCGGGATCAACCGCAACATGGGAAATATGCAGTGCAATTCCTGTGTATAGGTTCCATCCGCCTTCACCCCGTAATAAATCACAAGTGCCGTTTCTTTGCCGGAAGTTTCCACATGGTCCATGTGCGGTATGGCGGCATCAACTGTCCAACGGATAGCTTTTCCCTCATTCACGATTTGCCAATATTGTTTATCATCCGGAACCGGACTCCACGGCAGACGGGCATTCACCGCCGCTGCATACCACTCATCCGGATGCTTTTTGATCACATACCGGTGCGGTCCGGCGGGGTCCGGCAGAAACGAGCAGGAACCATCCTCTTCCGAGGAGGAGGCATAGCCGGTGACGCAGTCGTAACCGGCTTCGGCGGGGTCACCAATCACACACAAAAGTGCCGTCATGGGATCCCAGGAGGAACGTCCTTCCGGACAGCCATACTTGATCAAAGACTGTTTCAGGGGATCATCATCCGGCAAATCGCTTCCCGTAATCACAGAATTCCCGACTTCCCAGCCGAGGAACGTAATGGGCGCAGTCCAATTTTTGCAGAGACGGTGTGAGCCGCTGACGGACCGGGGCGAAGCGTTGAAGTTGTACTCCCCGTTTGCGACCCCATCCCAGCGACCGCCCATATCCCAGAGATGCGCCACTTTTTCCCGGACCAGTTCCCTGC
>JAGAPM010000212.1 GCA_017623265.1 Lentisphaeria bacterium
AAAAAAGCTTGCATTTTGTTTGTGTTGATTTATAGTTTACAACGGACGCGCAATAATATTCAACTAATCCAAGGAGAAAAACAGATCATGAAAAAAATTCTGGCGATCATGTTGCTGGCTGGATCGATCCTGTGCTTCGCTGCAGAACCGATACCGGTCCTGACAAATCCCGATCGGGATGCGCTGAATGATTGGGGCGGAACAAAACCGGATGTCCGGGAATTTGCTGCTGCCTTCGGAATCAAGTTCCCTGCCGTTTTCGGTTCGAAGACAGCCGATTTCGGACTCTTCAAGTGTTATGTGGATGACAATGGCTTTCTGGCGGTGGCGATCACCCCGAAACGCACTGAAATGCTCAAACCGCTTGTCCTGATTTCCAAAATCAAAGTTAAAGCCGGCACTTGGTATCATGTGGAATTTTCCAATTCTATGAACTCCCGCCGTGCTGCGCTCTATGTTGACGGTCACTTCCAAATGGAAAACGATCAACTCCTGATTCCTGCTCCCGAAGCTCTGCCCATTCCCGCAGATGCGGAATTCGGCGGCGAGATCCGGGACCTCAAGATCTACTGCGCCGCACTTTTCTCCGAAGAATTGGCTTATGCAGATACCTCCGACTATACCGACTGGCAGAAACGGGCGGCAGCAGTCGCTGCGCTGCAGAAAAATCAGTATCTTTCCGCCTGGGCGAAGGAGCTGGAAAACCGTTTTGAAAAAGCAGATCGCTCCTTGATCTCCATTGCCGCTTACAAACGCTGGAAAAATGCGATTGAAAATGCAGAAAAACTTGCATCTGAAAATGATCTGAAGAATGAACCAGTGAAGATGATCGTCACTCCCGCCACTTCTCAAGCGCTTTATCTGCCCTACGATCAGCCGGAATCCCTCGGCAATTCGGTAGATCTGGTAATGGCGAAGGATGAATACGAAAGCGCCTCTGTGATCGCATATCCTCTGGTTCCGGTCAAGAATTTTACGATCCGTATGACCCAGCTCCGGGATGGCAGCAATGTTTTGCCTGTACCCGACATCAAACTGGTCAAGCGCTGGTATCGAACCGGCGGTGCGTGGATGAGTTATCACACAGACCTTTACGCACGCTTGCTGACGCCGGATATGCTCCTGAACTCGGATAAACTGGTGAAAGTGGATGAGTTCCGCCGCACCAATCAGGTTTTGATGAAATATCCCACTGGCGAGAAATATCAGGATGTCAGTGATTTCGGTTATGACCGCCAGTGGCTGGACGGCGGCTTGGAACATTACTTTACGGATGCCCCCACGCTGCAGCCGTTGGATCTGACCGAATCCGGCAGAAATCAGCAGTACATCATTACCTGTCACGCACCGGCAGACGCAACTCCGGGGATTTATTCTGCAATGCTTGAGATGCTTGCGGATGGAAAAAAGATCGGATCCATTCCTGTGCGGGTCCGGGTGCTTCCTTTTACGCTGCCCCAGCCGGCTGCGTATGATGATCCGAGCAAGACTTATCTCAGCCATGTCAACAGTCATGACGGACACGAAAAAAATCTGGTCAATGCCAAAAAGCATAACCTTATGCACCTTTCCCGGGTCGCTTCCACGCCGGAAATGATTCAGCAGGCGATCCGGAACGGTTATCCGCTGGAAATTATTTTTGATATGGTCATCCGCCGGTATAATCTCGGGAACATGATTTTTGACGGTCCTGCCTCCGCCTGGACGCCGGAAGTGGATCAACAGTTGGAACGGATTGCTCTTCTGACTTATCTCCGATTCCAAAAGATGTTGAAAAAATATGGCAATCTTGATCCGGAGGATTACATCATTTACCGCTGTCAGACCAGTGAGACCAGTCATTATGGTGCAATCAATCTCCATCCGGACCGGCTTTCCAATGTGCTTCGTGAAAAGACCAGCGTCCGGTTGTTCTCCCACGGAATGTCCGATGCTCTCCCCACATTTTCACCGGGTGTGTACGAAATGGACTCTGCAGCAAGCCACATTTCGGCAGATGTCTCCCGGATCTGGCATTCCTTCGGCGGTCGTTCGATCACCTACGCTTTCCCGTTCCCCGGTCCCGAAAACCCCGGTCTGATGCGCCGTGCGGTGGGGCTGGAACTTTACCACACCCAGCGGGCTGACGGTCACATGATGCACGGTTATGTGGAAAATCAGCTCAATGAATTCACCAAATATCCCGGAGGTGACGGAGACTACCGGACCTTCTGTCTTGCATACAGTTCCGGCGATTCCTGCATCAACCGGATTGCGATTATCGGTTGCCGGGAAGGGTACGATGATGTGCGCTACGCTACTCTGTTGAAGCGTCAGGCGCTTGACGCTCTCAAATCGAAACACGTTCTGGTTGTCCGTGAAGCGACCCGCCAGCTTGTCTGGCTGGAACGGATCGACGGCAGAAAATTGGATATGGATGCGTTCCGGACAGGAGCGCAGTATCGGATCGTTACCCTCATGAATCTGATCAAACAGCTGGAAGGCGGTGCAAAATGATGAAGCGTTTTCTTTCTATTCTTGCCGGTCTGCTCTGTTTTTCTGCAGTTGCCGGCGAAAAAAATGTGGCGCAGGTCGAATATCGTGTTCTGCCGCCGGACTTTGAAAAACTCCCCGTGGAAGAAACAGAAAAATGGCATTTCGGCTTCCGTCCCTACAGCGCGGAATCGGCTTCGTTCCTCTGGTCCGATCCCAATGTGATCCGGGACGTGACCAGCGGCGCAGATACCAGTGATAAACACCTTGCCACCGGGCTCTACGTTGTCTGCAACGAAGAAGAGTTTACTTTCCTTGTTTACGGAGCCCTGCGGGATAATGCCGCTAAACTGGAAAAAGGTCAGAACGCAGAAGAACTTCTGCTGGAATGTTTCTTTTTGCCTGGCGATGCGGATGATCCTGCAATTGAAAACTATCAACACTTCGGAGTGACTTCCCAAAAGCCACATCTCCGCTGGAAACTTTCCTGGATGAAAGAAGACCGCAATGTGCGTTGGATGTTTGATGCCATGAGAGTGGAACCCCGCTACACCACCAACGGTGTGGTGTTGCGTTTCTCGGTTCCGTGGGAAGTCCTCTGGGATAAACTGCCCGTATTCAACAAAAAGAAGGACAACCACTGGCGTCTTTCTGTGATCCGCTGGGGGGGCAGTCAGGGCGGCGAGACATGGGGCGGTGTTGTTCATGCTCAAAGCCGTTGCGGTTATCTGCGGATGCCGGATTTTACGCAGGAACAGCAGACAGCTATCATGAAGTCCACTCTCATGAAACTGTGGCGTCAGTATCAGATTTGCAAGAATTATACCCGGAACAATCCGGACCTTGTTCCGGAGGCAGTGAAGACCAACCGCTACCGCCAGAGTCTCGCCCGTTTTGCTCATACCTGGGCGAATGTGAACGAAGACAGAGACTTTGTGGATCAGTGGCTGAAATCTGCCATTGCCGAACGGGATGCCATCGGAAAAGGATTGGCAGCCTTTGATAAGATGTCTTTGGAGGAACAGAAGGCATTTTACTTGAAAAATGCCCCGCTTCTCGCCAACTTCCAGTATGATATCGATGATGCTTATGCTGCCTTCTGCAAGGCAAAACTTATGGGAGCTGAATAATGAAAAAATCTCTTCTTTTTCTGATCGCAGGTGCTATGGTCCTGACAACAAGCCTCTCCGGCGCCGCCAACCTGCAGGATCATTTGAACCTGTTTCAAAAAGCTGTGGCGGAGAAAAATCTCTCCATCGCAGAAAAACATGCCAATGATGCCATTCTGTTGCTGCATACGCTCAAACCCCAGAGCCTTGTGCCGGGCAGGTGCGATATCCTCCTGCGCCCCTATCTCAATGCAAAAGATTTCAAGACGGCGGATAAACTTTACACCTCCATGATCTGCAATACTGCCGGAGACCCGCAGGCGATCCTTTTGGATCGTTATGCGAAATTCCTTGAGAAAGAAAAAGTTGCGAAACCGGAAGTGATCGCAAAACTCAAAGCGGACCGCTATAAGGTCAAGGATCTTTCCAGTTCGTTGAAGTTTGAGTTCCTCGTTGGTGACAACGAACTGGAGGAAGCTGCAAAACTGGCGGACACCATGCCGCAGGATGCAAAGACGCTGAACAACCTGATCTCGATTTTCCGGAAGAAGGGTGTTTTCGGTTCACCCTATGCTCTGAAGTTTTACAAAAAACTGTTGGAACAAACAACGGTTGCAGATGAAAAAGCCCTTGCGATTCAAGGTTATACAGCGTTCTGTCTGGAGTTCGCTTTCATGACGGATGAGGAAGCAGAAGTGCTGCTTGCGACCCGCAGCACGCTCCCCGGTCTTACCGATGCCGGACGCTGGAATATCAAGCAGTATGACTTTGCCAATGCACCGGATCAGGCGGCAAAAATCAAAATCATGCAGGAAATGGCTGCCATGTGCAAGACCAGCGATCAGTTTGCAAAACTCAATAATATCATCTGGCAGATGCCGCCTTCTCGGGAATTTTTTGAGGTCTATGAGAAAACGATCCTGCCTAATCTGGAACCTCATGCGCTGTTGAGACCCGCAGAAAATTATGTGCGTTCAAGCAGAAATGCCAACCGGTACAAAGAGGCGATCAAATTTCTTAGCGATCTGGCGGTCGCAAAGAAGACGCCCCGGCATTATTGCGCTCTTGCCGCCGCTTACGATGCCTTTTCCAGACGCTACTACGCGCCGAACGATCCCATCCTGCTGGAACGCGCCATGCTGGCGTATCAGACTGCATACGAACTCCTGCCGGTGGGCGATTATAACATGCGCATGGAACTGCTGCTGCGTCTGACCGATCTCGCCAGTCGCCGCAACAATCGCACGGAAGTGGAAAGTTTCGCCGCCATGGGCATGAACATGGAGATTCCCGCAACATTCCGGAACAGAACGAATTGTGAAAATGCAAAGGCTTTTCTCTTCGCTGTCCCCCGGGCAAAGGCTGCCTATGCTGCGAACGACTTCAAAGCCGTGGTGGACATCCTCAAACCGGTCATCGGAAAACGCGCCCATTTCCCCGGTGGAACAAGCCCGGATAACGGGACCGCATACGAAATCTTTGTCCGTTCCCTTGTGGCGCTTGGTGAATACAAAGAAGCCTTGAAATATACGGACGACATGGTCCGGACTGCCCCCCACTACATGCGGAAACGCCTGACGATCCAGGTGGATGAACTCCGTCAGCGGGCAGCTGAAAAGAAAGATTAAGGACTTATGAAATTTATTGTGCTTGCGGACCTCCATCTGCCGGACCGGGCAGATACGGTGAAAGAACTGGTCCTGAACTGGATCGTGGATGTGGTCAAACAGGAACAGCCGGACTACCTGATCGGGGCAGGGGATATGACTGCCTCCGGCACG
>JAGAPM010000213.1 GCA_017623265.1 Lentisphaeria bacterium
GGCATTGTACGGCCAGGAAAATTCCACATAGACACGCTTCATCAACTTTTTTTCTTCATCCGTCGGTTTGTAGCGTTTTGTTCCTGCGACACGGATCCCGGGGATCTTTGCAGTTCCTGTTAGTTTCCCGGTACGGTCGTAGAGGTCTATAAGCGTATCTTCCGTTAACGCCTCTTCCAGAACCCGGAGACCATCCATTTTGAATTCGCTGTCATTTTCCAGATCGGTGACAATAATCCGGTAGCGGGCGGCAAAAAGAGGGCGCCCGATATCCGCTGTGAATCGTTCCGTATAAGTCTCCGGCAGCACAATTGCCTTGGTGTGTGACTCCGGATAAAATGCGATCAGCCCGTGATTGAAAAGGATTTCCTTATCATCCGGATTTGTAAACGAGCCTTTACCATTACCCGATTTCTGTTTCTCCAGGACGACATAAACACCGGAACTTGATGTTGCACTGTTTGAAAAATCAAGACCGGCATTCAGATTGATCGAGCCTGAAACATTGTTCGGAAAGATTTCTTTGAAACTCTTGCGGCGTTTTATATAGATTTCCTGCAGTTTTTCTGCGGAGACATCGCCTTTGTGTGCCTCTTCATAATCCAGCGTGTAACATTCTTCGTTCAGAAAGTTATCAATCCCTGCGAAGATCATGTTTGAGGCATCCGAAAGATATGCGCTGTAAGATGTCGCAGCGGTAGTTTTCAGGGCGATCGGCAGGATCGTGATTGCCCCCAGGATCCCGACAGCCGTGACCCCCATGGCAAGAGAAACTTCAATCAGGTTGAAAAATCGTTTCAGTTTTAATTTCATTTTCATCATTCCACCCCCAGTCGGGCTGTATGGTTCTGTTAAGACTTATATTCTCTCTATATATAACACAAAATCTCTATAACGCAAATTTAAAAGCGAAAATTTTTTAAGATTTTTTTAATTTTTCAGCCGATTTGGTGTAAGATTTGCAAAAATATGCAGAAAACTACCAAAAAAGACCGCAGAATCTGATACGACTCTGCGGTCTTGGTGTACTGCTTTGCAAGCCTTTTTATGCCTTGCGACTGTGGTATTCCTGCAGGGATTCGGGCTGCTGTTCCGGATGATTCAGGATCGCCTCAATGCCGATGGCAGAGGCGTTTGCCCCGGCGATGGTGGTCATGTACGGGATGTGGTACTGGATCGCCATCATCCGGATGAAGCTGTCATCTTCCATACTGAGTCTGCCGATGGGGGTGTTGAAGATCATCTGGATCTCATGATTCTTGATCATGTCACTGATGTTCGGACGGCCTTCCTTGATCTTGAGGACCTTGGTGTTTTCAATGCCGTTTTCCGTGAGGAATCGGCTGGTGCCATCGGTTGCCATGATCTTGAAGCCGATCTTCTTCATCCGTTCCGCAATGGGCAGCAGATACTTCCGGTTGGGTTCGCTGATCGTCATGAGAACCGTGCCGGAAGTGGGCAGTTTACAGCCGGCAGCTTCTTCCGCCTTGTAGAAGGCTGTGCCGAAGTTGTCTGCCACCCCCATGACCTCACCGGTCGCACGCATTTCCGGACCGAGGATCGGGTCCACTTCCGGGAACATGTTGAAGGGCAGGACGGCTTCCTTGACGCCGACGAACTGGGGCTTCTTATCGATCTTTTCGACCAGATCTTTCAGCTTCTTGCCCAGCATGAGTTCCGTGGCGATCCGTGCCAGCGGAATACCGGCGACCTTGGAAACCACAGGAACCGTACGGGAGGCACGGGGGTTGGCTTCAATGATGTAAACTTCATCGTTGCAGATCGCATACTGCACATTCATGATGCCATCCACCTGGAAGTCCTTGGCGATCGCTTCGGTATAACGCTGAATGGTCTGTTTGTGTTTTTCGGGGATGGTGACCGGCGGAATGGAGCAGGCAGAGTCGCCGGAATGGATACCCGCCAGTTCGATGTGTTCCATGATGGAGGCAACGAACGTTTCTTCACCATCGGAAACAGCATCCACTTCGCACTCGGTGGCGTTGTCCAAACAGCGGTCGATCAGCATGGGATATTCGGGGCTGACCTGCAGGGATTCCACGGCGTAGCGCTTGAGAGTCGCTTCATCGTAGATCACTTCCATACCGCGTCCGCCCAGCACGAATGAGGGGCGCACCATGACCGGATAACCGATCCGGGCGGCGATCGCCACTGCTTCTTCCAGCGAACGGCTGGTTGCAC
>JAGAPM010000214.1 GCA_017623265.1 Lentisphaeria bacterium
GAAAAGATTGCCGGCAAATCCGTAAAGCAGACACACAAAGAACAGCACCACGGTATCCCAGATCATGGTATTGCGGTATCCCCACTTATCCGTAAGTTTCCCGATGGCAGGAGCGGCAAAGACATTGATCAGCGCACAGATCCCCAGCAGCGTTGCCATGGATGCCGTGGAAAAACCGTATTCCTTGATCAGAACAAAAGGAGCAAATGTCAGAAAGATCTGTTTCCGGGCACCGTAAAAAAGTTCCAGTGCGTAGAACTTGTTGAACTTCCGGTTGAAGTAAAGCCGCGGACGCTTGCCGGGAGCATCGGGCGCATCCTTACTGAAGGTGCTGATGGTACTCACCAGCATGAGGACAATGATCACGCCCCACAGTACATTGAACAGAAACGCCTCTGACCGCTCAAAACAGCGTGTCCCGACGAAAAAGATCCCTGCCACCAGCAGGCTGCCCGCCACGTGACCGAAGTTCATTACGCTGGTGAGAAGCCCCAGTGATTGTCCGGCGCAACCTTGTTTTGCCACCTGCATCGCCACTGCCGCCCGGCTGGGCATAACCAGATGTTCCCCCATACTCCAAATCATGATGAACGCCGTTACTGCGATCTGATTCGCCGGAATCAGCAGCAAAGCCGCCCCCGCCATGGAGATCATCGTACCGATCCGGATCACTTTCCAGTCGCTGACCTTATGCAGAAGTGCCAGGATCAAAAACAGAGCCAGCCCCGGAAGCTCCCGGAAAAATTCCAGCCAGCCCCGCTCCATGCTGTCCATGTGATAAATATCCGAGAGATAATTGTTGAGAGCCGCGGCGAAACTGCCGATCCCGATCCCCCAGAGGAGAATACTGAAGAAAAAAGCACCGGCGCCGGAATGCGGCTTGAAAGAATCTTTTATCGTGAGCATATTATCCATCCTGTTCTGCTGAAAAAATAGTGCAATAATATACTTCAGAAAATGGAGATTGCAACAGTGTCCTTTTTTATTCGCCCTGTTTCCGGAAGAGAGAGGGGCGTACACCGTAACTCTTCTGAAATTCCCGGGCGAATGCCAGACCGGAACTGTAACCGGTCATCATGGCGATTTCCTTGACAGTCAGTTTGCTGCCGAGGAGCAGTTCCGCTCCTTTTTTCAGGCGCATCTGCAGAAAGTATTGTGCCGGTGTCATCTGGAAATGTTTTTTGAACAGAGTCTGGAGCTGGTTCAGGGGCAGATTGGTCTGCCGGGCAAGATCTTTCACCGTTACCGGTTCACCGATATGCTGTTCCATGTAACGCAGCACTTCTCCCAGCACCGGCGAACGCAGTTTATCAATGCAGCTTCCGGTTTCCAGCAACAGGGTATAGACAGCGGTTGAGACATCAATGGCGTTTTTCTGTTCCCGCAGAACTTTCCGGAGCAGTTCGATCTGCTGCAGGATCCGTTCCAGTTCATCCGGCTCCGGATGGAGGAGATAAGTCGATCCGAAAAGTTCCTCTGCCAATGGCACGAAGTTGGCTCCGGTCAGGGTGATAAAGATCTTGCGGAACGTTTTCCCGTTTGCCGGCACCAGCCGATGCCACTCACCGGACGCCAGCAGAGCAATATCGCCCGGGTTCAGTAAATGGCTGCTGCCCCGGTAGTCCAGTACAGCCTGTCCCTCCAGAATCACTTCCAGCGTGGAAATGGGATGTGGATCATGGATGTGTCCGATGCTCGGGGATGCCCCGGTCATATCGCACCACAAGGGCGGCATGGGGGAGTCATGCAGATTCCACGAGCTGAAAAAATCCGGGACTATGCTCAAATCATATTCCATGAAATCACCTGTTTTTGATCGGTTTTCAGTAATATAACCCGGTTTTCAACTTTTTTCAATCTGCATTTCTCTTTTTCAGCACAAGACTGAGGGGAGCGAAGATCAGTCCGGCAAAGAGAATGGCAGTTACCAGGAAGTAACTCCGGAATAAATCCGTGCCGCCAGCAGAAATCCCAGCGGCAGAAAGGTATAGCTGAACAGCTGCAGAGATCCGGTGGCGGAAACGATCGTCTCCGGAATTCCCAGCGACAACGCCAGAAGGATCAGCAATGTTTCGCTGCCGCAGTTCATGGCAAGGGAGCTGAGAACGCTCTGATCCCGCATGGCTGTCTGGGAAAGACGGCGCTCTTCTGCCGTCAATGTGCGATCAACGGTCATTCAACTGCGTCCACCGTTTCTTCAAAGCCGTAATCACGCAGGATCGAATCTTCTTTCAGGGTGAAGTCGAAGTTTTCCATGTCCCTGAAGCCCGGATCGGCAAAGATGGAATGGCGGTCAAAGCCTGCTTCCTGCCACTGTTTCATGGTCAGTTCACGGGCTTCATTGGCATCATTGTCATAGTAGTAACCGAAGAATTTTTTCTTTTTTCCGGAGATATCGTAGTATATATTGCCGTCCGCATAGACTTTCTTATTTACAAAGAGGTCTTTCGTTTTCAGCTGGGCAGAAGTCCGGTTGTCCGTGATAAACACATTATTGATGAACGAGATCGCCTTGCTGTGTTTTTCGCCGGGTACCTGATATCCCTGGAAGTTGGAGTCGTGGCTTACTACCCACGCAGAGCTGTTGTTGAACGCAAAAATGTTCCAGCGGACAATGTTTTCTCTGCCGTAATGCTGGTGGTATCCGTTGCAGTCGCACTTGTAGACCACGTTCCGTTCCAGCACAATGTGGGAGGAGCCTTCATCCGTGTAAAGTCCCCAGCCCCCGTAATAACGGCTGGAAATGTGGTGGATCGTGTTCCCCCAGACCCGGGTCCCCGGCTGGATGCCCAGCAGATACACCCCGCCCATATCGGAGAGGATCTTTTTACCCAGATCGTGAATGTGATTGTGGTGGATCCGGATCTCCCGTGCGGCGGAATTGGCGTAGCCCCAGACCCAGCCGCAGGAAATACCGGAATAGTAGAGGTCATGGATATGATTATCTTCCAGCAGGCAGCCCCACGCGTGCTGGGTGATGATTCCGATGGATGCCAGATAGAACTGACCGCAATCGTGGATGTGGTTGCCCTTGATAATGATCTTGGTCACCTGAAGTGCCGGTTCTTTCTGTTCTGTCGCATAGTTCACGCCGTTCAGAATGAAGCCACCGCCGCCCAGATTATGCAAATGGTTGTTCCGGAAAGTCAGGCGGGTACAAGCCTGATATGCCTGAACACCGTACCAGGAACAGCCGCAGATCTCGCAGTCCTCCACCACGCAGTCCGACGCATGATCGAAGAACAGGACCCCGGGCAGATGGGTCGCACCCTGTGCGCCTGCATAGAAATCTTTTTTCCGGGGATCGCCGGGGCGTTCCTTGCTGAAAGGCAGCGTGGCGAAGCCGGTATCGTGCAGGTCCAGACCCTGTCCGCTGTTGTTCTTTCCGGCGCCGAAAAGGGGCATATAGTTACCGCCGCCCCGGAAGATCAGCCCCTTGAGCGTCACATTCCGCACACCGGAATCAAACCGGGCGAGGGTGCCGATCATGGGGATCTCGGCAACGAAGGATTTTTTCTTCTTTTCCGGGATGTAAAAGAGTTCCCGGGTATTCCGGTCAAAATAATATTCCCCCGGTTCAGAGAGTGCTTCTCGCACATTGGAGAAGTAATATTCTGTATTCGCTTTTTGTGCGACGTACCGGATGCAGGAATCGGTGACGATCTTCCGCTCTTCCGCATCAAATGACTCGATCTTGAAATATTCCCCGATCCACAGGTGGGTCATGGTGATCCGGATATTCTGCGGATCGTACCATTCGGGGTTGAAATCTCCTTCTTCGTAATGAAAGTTATCGTAGTCGTATGCCCCGGTGGAAAAGCCGGTGCGTTCATCGGTCACACGCAGAAAGTCGGTTTTCGGATAACGGGCAGGCTGTGCCGGTTTTCCATCCACATAGAAGAAAGGCAGGTCCTTGATCTCCGGCGGCAGCACGGTGCGGAGCGCGGAAACGCCGTTGATTTTGCACTTGGTCCAGCCGGTGACTTCCATTGCACCGGAAAGAACAGGCTTTTCACCTTCTGCCGACTCGATCGTAACGGGAAATTCTTCGGAAAAATGAAGCGGCTGAGTGAGACGGTATGTTCCTTCATGGACCACGATTTTTACCGGCAGTTCCAGATCACCGCAGGCGAACAGATTTTTCATCCGGTTATATGCCTTCTGAATATCGGGGTAGATCGTGTCCCCTTCCCACTTGCCATCATAAACGTGAATGATCATGTTTTTTCTCCTGATTTTGTTTGCGTATGGCGGCTTCTGTGATAAAAATATATCGCAACAGAGCAGAGTTTACAACCGCTTTTCAGCGAAAAAAAGAGATGTAACCCGGCAAAAAGGAGATGTAAAACAGAACGTTATGGTTTGTCAGAGTTCCTTGCGGAAACGGTAATGGAGATTTTCCGGAACCAGTGGTGTTGGAGCTGCTTCCCGGTCGATCTCAACATAACCCAGCTTCCGGTAAAACGCCGGAGCCTGAAAGGTATTGGTCGTGAGTTCAACCGCCGTGATGCCATCTGCCTTGACACGCTGCTCCAGTTCATCGAACAGCCGTTTGCCCCAACCGGTTCCCCGCAGACAATCGCTGATATAGGCAAAGTCCACAAAGATTTGCGGCGTTTCTGTTCCCATCCGGTGCCAGACAATTCCCCCGCAACAGGAACCGTCTTTCCCGCGCAAAATCAGAGCGCAGGTATCTTCCGGGACGGAAGGCTTCAGCCCTTCGATCCGGTTATGTCCGCTCCGGGAGAGATTGAACGTGTACAGCGCATCATGAATCTGACAGATGTCTTGAAAGTCCGTGCTGAAAACGATCTTGCAGTCCATGGACTTACTTCTTTCTCGGAAGGATTTCTTCCCCGACGACCTGTTTTTCCTGATTCGTGTACTGAACCAGGATCTGATCTTCAGAAAGGGTAATGGCACCGCCGGTGAATTCGCTCCGGTCCTTCGTGGGCTTGGAGGCAACGATCACCGGGCAGGGCGTGCCTTTGTTGTCCCGTTCATCGCCTTCATGGATCACATACAACTGGTGCATGTGCCCGCTGATGATTACATCCGGCTTCACCGTTTCCTTGAGGATATTGCACCATTCCGTGTAAAGTTCTTCTTCAATATCAAAAGGCTTCGGCATATTCTGCGGGAACGGCACGTGGCTGGTGACGATTCTGTACTTTACGCCCGGTGCGGCATATTCGTGTTCCGGATCGGCAGCGACTTTTTTCAGAAATTCTGTTTCCCGGCGGCGGAAGTCTTCGCAGCAGATGGTCCAGCCGTATTCATTGCTGCTGTCCGCCTTGTCTTCGCCGCAATCCAGCACGATCCCCCACAGGGGACCGAGACGGAACGTGTAGTAGGAAACGCCCTTGTTGCAGGCGGTGTATTCCGGCAGTTTTTCGGCGTAGATCCCCCGGGTGTCATGGTTCCCGCGGGAGAAAACCACGGGGACGGATCCGCCGGTGATCTTCCCGGCGATCTCATGGATCGTGCGGAAGTTTTCCACATTGCCGCTGTCTTCCGGCACGTCTCCGTTCAGCAGAAGCAGGTCCAGCTGATCCCCGAAGAATGCGCCGGCTTTCACGGGCGATTCGATCCGGTTGTGAGCGTCTGCCACCTGATAGATCCGCACATCCGGACCGGTCACCGGACGGAAGGGCAGGGTGAAGGAAAAGACATCGGAAAGGTCGGAGAAATAAGGTTTCCGTTCGTTTACGATTCGCCAGCAGATGGTGTATTCTTTTGCGTCATCCAGTAATGCCATCGGTACGTGCATCTGATGAGTCATGGAGCTGGAGCGCAGGATCCCGTTGGAGTCATCGTAGAAATTTTTTCCGCCCACAGTAACCCACATAACACATTCTTTGCATACGGGAACAAAGATCTGGTATTCACGGTCAACGGCGTAGACTGCGGGAGCGGTCGTAAAGAGTTCGGGAAGGTTCATTTTTTTCGTTTCCTGTTGTTATTGGTTATGATATTTGAAGCTCAAAGCTGCGGAAAGCACCAGTGCTATGATCCAAACCGGATTCCATACATTGGTCCCGCCACGCCAAATCGTCTGCTCGAAAGGACCCTGCATGTAGTTGGTCTGAAAGAACTGCTCGCTCTGTTCGCCGGGTGTGACCAGGTTCCAGTCGCCGGGGTAGCGTACGATCCCGTGGGACCAGGCAGACATAACGCCCTGTCCGATCCGGCGCAGATCTTCATCACCCGTCCGAATGCCGAAATCATAGACTTCGTATGCGGGGAAATACACATCCAGATGCATGTTCTGTACGCTGACTCCCGGCCAGAAGACGGAGTCAAAACCATTGTCTGCACACAATGTTCCCGGTCGGAAGGGGACGCTCCAGAAGTAGACAAATGTAGAGATCCATTTTGCGCTGAGTTGAGCATATTCCCGGTGTTTTTCCGAACTGGTCCGGCAGTATGCCCGGTAGGCGGCAAGGAAGAAGTAAAGACCCGATTCCTTGTCTTCGCAGGCGGCATCCAGAGTCGCCCGGCTGAAGGGATATTCCAAGGTCCGGAGAAAGACATCATAGTAACGATCCAGTACAGCGAATGCGCCTTCCTGTAAGGCGGGATCATCAAAATATTCTGCGGCGCTGATTAATGCTTCGATACAGGCAGTTCCCGCCCCGTTGATCAGATCATCTGCCGGCGTTCCATCCGCAAGGAAAAACAGGGGGTAAATGCCATGTTTGTTCAAGTGGGCGGGATCCAGCAGAAAGTCTGCTCCGCGCCGCAACGTTTCCTCCCATTCCTGCTTGATAGGATGATCGTTTGCCCGCAGAAGTTTCAGGCATGCCGCAAGATGCGCCAGACTTTCCCCGGTCTGACGGCTGTTGATCCGGTCTTTGTAGCGTGCTTCATTTGCAGACCATTCATTGGTTACTGGATCGTGGAAATGATACTTGAGACCGGGCGCTGCTTCCGGCGCTTTTGCAAAGTGATCCAGCACCGTGATCCCCCGTTTCATCCAGCGTTCATCACCATGCAGACCGAGGGTCAGTGCGCACCAGGCGAGACGCAGGGATTGTCCCACCCAGCCATAAAGAAAGCCGGACTTCCCGTTATAGATATTGCCTTCTTCCGGTGTGGCAGTGATCCAGTGAAAGCCGGATCCGTTGGGCATGTCCTCCCAGCGGTGGTCCATTGCGTTGGTTTTGAGTGCAATGACTTCATCCAGTGTCAGGACCGGATTTTCTTTGGGCTGATAAAGTTTCATGCCCTGATCGATCAGCGTTGTAAATCCTCTGCCTTCTGCGGGACAGGCGGCAAAATCAAGCGAGAGTGTTTTCCGGATCGTTTCTCCTTTTTTCAGGTTCAGATAACCGAAACCGGGCAGGGTGTCGAGTCTATTCTGTGCGCCGTAAAGCACATCCCGTTCCTTTCCGAACGCCACGACACCGCTCAGGCTCAACAGATCAAATGCTCCATCATCCCGTCGGGTCAGCCCCAGAGACCAAGTCTCACCGGTTGGTGTCTGTGAGGGTATGGTGAAGAGAGTCAGACTGCAGAACGGGCCGTCAGCCAGCTGCCATTCCCGGTTGATCCCGGGAATCGGGAGACGGTGTTCCTCCACCACCAACGCATTTCCGGAGGCTGCCGGCAGATGAGGAACCAGTCGTTCGGGGGCAGCGCCCGGGTTGTCGTTGTAGATCACGCTGGGTATGGTGATTTTCTCCTTCTTATCGCAAGTCAGGGCAAGACGGGTACCGAGAACGAGTGAATCCGCATCCTTCAACATGGTCCATTCCCGATTGATCTGCAGCATATTATGACGGAAGGAAAAATGGTCCCGGATCCGGAAAAGATCGGTTTCAGCCAGCACATTGATTCCATAGGCATCTTGTGAGCAGGTGATTTCCCGGAACATGGAGGATTCCGGTTTCCACGGGGGCTGACGGGAAAAACAACAGAATTCTGCATAATCCCAGATCAATTCCGGCACATTTATCCGGGTGGAAGAGAGTTTCAATCGCAAAGTGGTTGAATCCGGTTGATCGCAGGAAAACTGCAGAGCCGCGTGCTGTATTATTGCTTGAAAAACCATTTTGACTTTCCTTGTTCCGTGGGGATTTCTATGTGTAATATATACGGATCCACGCAGATTGCAACAGAAAAATCGCATTTTTTATTTGATCTTTTGCCGTAGAAGGATTTACCGTTTGAAAAGTAAAAAAACTGGCGTTATATTTACGAAAAACAGAAAAGTACAAAGGACCTGTCCATGAAAAGACTTGAAAATCTGAAGCAGTTTATTGCCGGAATTTCACCCCGTTTGCGAACACTCTCCGATGCGATCTGGAATCATCCCGAATTGGCGTACAAAGAATATTTTGCTGTGGAACAGGCGCAACACTTTCTGCAGGAACAGGGGTTTGAAGTGATTACCCCTTATTGTGATATTGAAACTTCGTTTCGCGCAGAATACGGCAGTGGTGCCCCGGTCTTTGCCATCTTTGCAGAATACGATGCTCTGCCGGATGTGGGACATGCCTGCGGACATAATCTGATTTGTGCCGCCGGTCTTGCCGCATTCTGCGCGGTGGCGGAAACGATAAAACAGCAGCAGCTGCCCGGCAAAGTGGTCCTGCTCGGTTCGCCGGCGGAAGAATCCCACGGCGGAAAAGTCAGGATGATCAAAGCCGGTTGTCTGGAAGGGATCAATGCTGCCATGATGGTTCATCCCTCCTATCGGACGACACCGGATACCGGATCCTGTGCGATCACCCGTTATGATGTGGTATTTCACGGGAAGGCCGCTCACGCTGCGGCTGCACCGGAACTGGGGATCAATGCATTGGCGGCGGTCAATCTGCTTTTTTCCGGAGTCAATGCGTTCCGTGAAGTGCTTCCGGAAGATGCCCGGATGCACGGAATCATTATGGATGGCGGTGAAGCTCCGAACATCATTCCCGCCAGAGCGGCATGCCGTTTCTTCCTGCGGTCAGTCAGCGAAAAATGGATCCGGAAGATGGAAGAGCGTTTCCTGAATATTGTCCACGGAGCGGAACTGATGACCGGAGCAACGGCAGAAGTCAGTCTCTTCAATGTGCCTTATATGTCCCGTATGCCAAACTCCGCTATGAACCGGGTCTATCTGGAAAGCATGACTGGGTGTGGTGTAAAATATGTGATTCCCGCTCATGATGCAAGAGGATCTTCCGACTTCGGCAATGTTTCCCATGCGGTGCCGGGGATTCACCCTTATTTTTCCATTGCGGATCACGAGATTGCCGCCCATTCTCCCGCGTTCCGTGAAGCCGCAGGAACGGACTATGCCTTTGAAAATGCCATGAAAGCTGCAGCATCCATTGCGAATGTGGCATTGACATATCTGACGGATCCGGATTTCCGGAATGAAGTCGATTCTGAATTTAAGCAAATGTCAGAGAAGGCATAAGTTATGAAGAATGTGCAGGATTTTGGTGCGGTCGGTGATGGTATCACAAAAGATACAGCAGCAGTTCAGCAGGCGATTGATCAGGGTGGTACAGTCTACTTCCCGGCAGGGATATATCTCTGCGGTTCTCTCTATCTCCGTTCTCATACAACGCTGGAATTGGAAAATGGCGCAGTGATCCTCGGCAGTCCCGATCCCGAAGACTACAATCAACCGGATTTCTGTCCCCAGAACAGCGTTTGCCTGCCCGAAAAGGCATTCGGCGCCCACCTGATCATTGCGTTGGAGGTGAATCATGTGGTGATCCGCGGCGGAAAAATCGACGGCAACCGGTCTGCATTTTTTGATCCTTCGCTGTACAGCCGGGATGACTTCCCCGGATGGCGTCCTTCCCAGATGCTGTATTTTTGCGAGAGCAGCAATATCCTGCTGGAAAACGTGGAAATGGTCAACTCGCCTTACTGGACCTGTTTCCTGCATGGGTGTTCCGATATTACGATCCGCAGTGTGAATATCCGGAATCAGCGGGGAGTCTGGAACGGAGATGGTTTGGATATTGACTGCTGTCGCCGGGTCGTTGTAAGTGACTGTATCATTGATTCTTCGGATGACAGTATTGCAATTCGTGCTTCCGGAAAGGACCGCCTGCTTCATACAGAGGGGATCTGTGAAGATATTGCTGTGACCAATTGTGTATTACGGTCGGGGCAGGCAGGTGTCCGTCTGGGTGTGGGGAATGGGCTGATCCGGCATTGCACTTTCAGTAATCTGGTGATCCGGGACGGAAAATTCGGCATCTGCATGCTTTCCACTTACTATCCGGAGCTTTTTCCGGCTGGAGCGGAAGGCGCAGGAATCTCGGATATTCTCTTCTCCAATCTGTATGTGAATGCGCAGATTCCCATTGATATTTCTTCCAACTGGGCGGACAAGCCGTTAAAGACCTCCCGCAAGGAGATTTGCGGCATTACATTGCAGAACATCCGCGGGTATGGCTGCCGGACCTCGATCCTGCAGGGAAATCAGGATTTCAACCTCCGCGATCTTACCTTTTCCGACATTTCTCTTGAGATTACCGGGGGAGAGGATATTTTGAACCCGAATCATCCGTCTGTGCCGATCTGTTATTTGAGACCCTGTGCTTTTTATATTGCGTACACTGCAGATGTGCTGTTCCGGAATTGCCGGATCCGCTGGAAAGATGAATCGGAACGCTGGCAGCAGGCGATCGGAACAGAAAACAACCGGGATCTGGTCTTTACGGATTGCCGTTTTGCTTTGCCCCGTGCCGGAAACGGAAATTGAGCCCCGGCAGAGTTAATAGATCTGTGGCATTTTTTTCTGGAATTTCCGCGGGGAAAGTCCGGTTTGTGTGTGGAAGAAACGGGAAAACACAAAGGCGTTGCTGAACCCCAATTCTTCGGCGGTCTCTTTGATCGTCTTTCCGCTGGTGGAAAGTTTTGCAATGGCATGACTGGTCAGGATTTTTGCCAGAAATTTCCCCGGCGGGACTCCGAAATCCCGTTTGAAACGTTTTACGAATGCGTTACGGGAGAGATTACATTGCGCCGCCATATCATCAATCCCGGTTTTTGCGGTAGCGGTTGTGTTCAAAAATTCCAATAAAGTGGCATAGCCGGGAGTCCGGAGCAGCTGCAGGATCATGGTGGAATCTTCCTGAGTTACGTATTCGCCCAGTTTGTTGTAACAGAGTTCACGGAAGAGAAGACATTGTGCCAGTTCCGGTTCGCTGTTGATCGTATGGATGATCCGGTTCCGTGCCGTTTGGTCGGTCATCGTGAGGAATGAGTTGCGCGGCTGGACAAGAGAAACCGATTGACCGAGAGTTGCAGTAAAGTGAATGGAAAGATGGTGCATGGTATCGTTCAAATCGTGAGTGATCTCGCAGAAGGGTGGGATCAGAAACCAATCGCCGGGGCGGCAGTAAGCCTTTTGATAATCATCAGAGAAACTGCTTTTACCATCGGACTCCAGAACAAAGAGCAAACGGAAATGCGGATAAGAAAATTTCAGATTTAATGCCCGGATCCCGTAATAGATATTTACGACTCCGATCTCCATTTGCCGGAGAAGAGCATTTAAGCCGCTCTTCTTGAAATTTGTCATTGTCATTACTGTTGCCATAAATCGTATGCTCCTCACAAATGTTACAGCCGGAATATAAATGCAAAAAATCTGTTGCGCAAGCGCTTTTGCAAAAAATGATATTTCTTTGTGTAAAAATGTTGCATAAAAAGAGTTGAAGAAAAACGGAACTGTGTTATTTTATATGTCAGAAGATAAATGATATGTCAGACAACATGAAGGCAGATAGAGAGAATGCTCCACTGTTCAACCGATAAAGAATATTTCAGACGGGATTTTCAGGAGCCCGGTCTGCCGGAAACGGGGCTTGGGGCGGATCATCTTGCTGATGCGTTGCGCGATTTTCTTGCCGGAAAAACATTTGAGACGACCCGGCAGGAACATGTGGCGGCGTTCAACTGGCTGTTGGAAAAGATCCGGATCGGTGTTTCGCCGGATGACCTTTTTGTTTCCCTCGGTTTCTGGGGAAGAAAGCCCATTGAGCAGATTATTACGATTCCCCGTTATCAACAGCTTGAATGCACACAATGTGCCGGAACGCTGGAGTCGAAAAATGATTTTATCAACTCCGGATATGGTTGCTTTTTCTTTGATTACGCACACAATGTGCCGGATTGGCAGAAGATTCTTTCTCTGGGCTTTCCCGGATTACTGAAGCGGGTGGAAGAAGCGGAAAAAGCATTTTATGCAGCGCATGGGGCACAGGTCACTGACAGTGAAAAAGAATTTTTTGCAGCAGTGAAAAGTGAATATACACAAGTCCTTGCACTGTTGGAACGGATCATTGCAGAAGCAGAAAAAGTGCAATGTCAGCCGGCAACGATCCGTGCCCTGCGTTCACTCCGGACCGGTGCGCCGGCTTCGTTTTACGAGGCAATGCTGCTGATTTGGCTGTACTATCAGATTTCCGAATACGGCGATTGTGTTCAAACCCGTTCCTTTGGCAATCTGGATGTGCTGTTGATCGAATATTACCGGCGGGATCTGGCAGAAGGAACATTTACGGAAGAAGATATCCGGACCATCGTGCGGAATTTCTATTCCAAAGTCAGTGCCATGAAATATTACTGGGGACATCCTTTTTATTTGGGCGGTACCGGGAAAGATGGCACCAGCGCTTTCAATGAGCTTTCCGTTCTGCTGTTGGAAGAATACGGAAAGATGGGGATTTACGATCCCAAGATCCAGATCAAGATCGCAGAAAATACCCCGGATCACATTCTGGATCAGGCTCTGAATCTGATCCGCAGCGGAAAAAACAGTCTTGTATTTGTGGGGGAACCGTGTATCCGGTCCACCATGCTCCGCTATGGTTATTCGGAGGAGGAAGCACGAACAGCCGTAGTCAAGGGCTGTTACGAGTATTGTGCTTCCGGTTCGGCTGTGGAAACGGCACCCTGTATCGTAAATCTGCCCGGCGCTTTGTTGCGCAGTCTGCGGAAAAATTCGTATGCCGCCACTTTTGACGAGTTGTTTGAGCGCTGTATCAGTGACATCAAAAAAGTTTTGGATCAGGGCATGGCTGTGGCGGATGATTTTGAACAATATCTGGATTGGGTCAATCCGGTTCCTCTTTTCTCCGGGACTTCGGAAGATGCGCTTGCCCGCGGGATCGAAGTCTATGGCAGGGGTGCGAAGTACAATAATTCCAATATTTGGTTTACCGGTCCTGCCACGGCGGCTGACAGCCTTGTTATGATCAGGAAATATGTCTACGACCGGAAAGAGATCTCTCTGCCGGACTTTCTGGATCTGCTGGATCACGACTGGGCGGGCGGAGAGAAACTCCACCGGAA
>JAGAPM010000215.1 GCA_017623265.1 Lentisphaeria bacterium
CGGTAAGGTCCCGGTTCCACATCTGCCACAAAAGTTGCGCTGTCCGGTTGAAATCCCGGTTCGGTGCTGCGGTAGAGTTCATAGTGATCCAGATTTTTTTCCGGATTCTGCCCCCAAAGCAAATATAAATGTCCCTGCCCTTCCCCGCAGGCTGCGCAAGGTTCATCGATCAATCCGGTATAAACGGATCCGATCGGCGCAGGATTTTTTGCGGTCTTTTTCAGCTTGCGTTCGGGGAGATCCACCCCTTTCAGGCGGCAGGTCCGAGTACCGAACGGCAATGTTTCTCCGACCGGATCGATCTTCCGTTCATCCACGGAACATTCTTCCATACCGGACGCAAATTTGAGTTCAAAATCCGCCGTCCCTGCCGTTCCGTTCATTTCCTGAAAACGGGCAATGACCCCATCCCCGTCCTCTGCCCGTTTCAGAGCAAGAAAACGGAAACCTTCTTTTCCCGCGCCGAAAGATCTCTGCGGCGGCAGACTTCCTTTCTGTTCTTTCACGGGGAGGGTCAGGACCGGGTTCGCCATCCGCTCCGCCATCTTTGCGATCCCTGCCTGCTGCCAGCTGCCGGAATAAGACACGATGGTATAGCGGAAACGGGGGTTGATATGGGAACCGCCGGGCGTGTGCATCTGAAGCCAGTCATTGAACAGGGCGCTGTAAACGGCACTGCCCCGGTTTTCGCCCCGGTATTCCGTCTTATCTGCGTGCATCTCGCCGAACTCCACCAGATGGCTGTCCAGCTGAAGCAGAGCGGCACCGAAGGCTCCGTTTTCCACGCAGGTCCATTCCCGCGCCGCCAGATAGCAGTCCGTTCCGTGTGCCGTCTGACCGGTAACAGGCGATGCCACACAGCCGTTGAGATGCACTTTATGGATGCCATTTTCCACGCGGAAGGGGAACGCATAATAGCCGTAACGGTGATAACGGTTGCTGTTGATCAGATCCCGCACATGATAGAGGCGATTGTCCACATCGATCCGCTTTTCGTATTTGGAAAGGAACACCTGCTGCACGATCATTGCGCCGGAAACCGTTTCCTCCGTCCAGGCGGTGACTTTGATCCCCGCAGTGGATTCGGTAACGGTAAAGCGTGCTGTTCCGGGGGTGAAAAATGTTTTGTGATTATCGTTGGTATAAGTAAAACGGTTGGCGGGTGCGGAGAAGAGATCCCGTTTCAATTCTTTGTCATAGACCTGTTCCATGGCACCATCCGGAGCAAATGTGACCTTGTACCAGAGGTTTTCAATAACCGGCAACCCGGTCACCGGGAGTTTTTCTTCCTTCGGTGCGGGCTGTTTCGGCATCAGGATGTAACCGAACGGCGGGATCGATGCCATGTTCCCGTTCACCAGTTCTTTGCGCTCCGTCCCCATGGGGTTGAACACCAGCGTGGCGGGTGCATAGACCGTGATTTTTTCCGCCAGAGCCTTGAGGGCTTTTGTGGTTTCTTCTGCGGCAGTCTGCTCCGCCAGTTCGATCCACGCCCGGTGCTGCATCCATGTTTCGTAAACCCGTTTTCCCTGATAGCCGCTGGTTCCGTAAGAATGTTCATCGTTGCAGAACAGGGCATACCACGCACGGTTGAACGCCGTTGCAGGGTAAGCATACTTTTCCGGGTTGAAATGTGCGGCAAGGACAGCCAGTTTTTCCGCCGTTGGCAGAGCCCGGTCAACAGCAAACTTCTGTGCCAGCAGTTCCGGCGTTGAGAGTGGGTGCTGATACCATCCGCCGGTAATATCGCCGGAAAGGACGGGGATCTGATCGCCGAATTTTACCCGTACTTTTTCAAAGGGTTCGTCATAATTTCCGGTCATGCGCAGCTTCGGGGAGAGCCATTTTTCGTTCCAGAACGCAAAGTTATCGCACAGATTGATCTCCGGTTCCTGATCGTCCGCATAGCATGCCATGCACCAGATGTCATAGGGATATTTCTTTTCCAGCAGGGGAAGCATCTCTGCCATACGCTGCTCGATTTTCAGGCGGTTTTCCGCAAAATTCCGGTTCATCCGGGCATGGATCCCGAATGTGGTGGAACCGTATTCATACTGGGGAGACGCCCAGAAAAGGAGTTTGCTTTTTCCATCCGGAGCAAGCCAGTAAAAAAGCATGGGCAGAGCGGAGGCGAACCGGACATCGCAACGGGACCCGCCCCCACCGGCATCGCTGTTCCAGAGATAGCCCGCCGCGGTGCTGTCGATGGGATTCACGGTGGAAAGCAGCGGATTCCAATGATTGGGCGAGAAAAAGAGATTCCGGTATCCGGCGGAAACATAGGGTGCGATCAGAGACCAGCTGATACCATTGTTGTCGATCATGGTCAATGTCCGGGAATCCACGCCCCATTCCTGCAGGAGTTTTTCCCGCTCATACGCAGTACGACAAAGCTGTTCCATGCCATAAACCTGCGTATGATTACCTGCCAGTCCGGCGGCAAGAGCGATCTTCCCGGTCCGGATGTAATTTTGCACCACAGACGCCGCTTTTTCCCTGCCCCGATCCATGCCGTAATTGTTCCAGAACCATGTTCCTTCCATGGCGCAACGGTAACGATCTTCCGGTCTTTCCCGTTTTTCCGTCTCTTCCACCAGCGCGATCGCCTGATCCAGAAAACGGCTGCAGTTGTGCCGCTGGATATACTGGGAATTATGCAGCCCGATATCCGTGTGGGATGCTACCGTGAAATACATCTCCCACTGCCGGGGCAACGACCACATTCCGCAATATTCGGCAAGAACAGTTCCGCTCCGGGATAAAGTCCAAACTGCCCGCTCGGCCTGTTCCGGGATGGGTACAAAAGCAGTCACCCGGTTACTGCCGCATTGCAGATGCAATGTGCCGCTCCAGAATATTTTCTCCGGATCTTTTTCGAAGGAAACGGCAACCGAAACTCTGCCGGCAAAGGCAGATTCACAGAAAAAAACCACTTGCTGATGATCCGGCAAAGCGCGGGGGATCATAGAAAGCGGCAGCACATGGAAATCAACAACACTCATGTGATGCTCCCTTTTTATCCGTTCGACTTGCAGCAGATCTTACTTGCGCAGAGCAGCCTTCATGGCGGCGGCAACGTTGCTGGTAATGGCATCCACGCCGTTCGCTTCAAAGTAGCGGCAGCGTTCTTCGTCGTCGATGGTCCAGACAGCCAGATAGTAGCCGCGTTTTTTCACTTCGGCAAGGAATTCAGGCGTGAGAAAATCGTTGCTTCCGCCAACATCCAGGCCATCTGCGCCGATCCGTTCCAGCGTGGAGAAGATATCATCCCACGTATAACGGGGGGTGCCGTCTTCGTTATTCCGCATGTGGGCAAGCCAGAGGGCGGGGACTTCGGGGATGACTTTCTTGCATTCTGCCACCATATCCGCCTGGAAAGAGATCATCACGATCTGTTCAAAGGGGATGGTGGAATTTTCGATTTCTTTGCGCATGGCTGCGACCACTTCCGGATCGTTCGCCTTGACTTCCACAAAATATTTGCGACCCGGCTTCAGCGTCTTGAGAGAATCGGAAAACAGCGGGATCTTTTCGCCTCTGTAGGCTTCATGATGACCGGAAACATCCAGCAGTTCCAGTTCCACAAAGGGAGTTTCTTCGATCACCCGGTCCACGCCGGACATCCGTTTTGTACTGAAGTCATGCCCGCAAACCAGCAGTTTTTCAGCGGTGAAATGAATATCGCACTCCATGCCGTCCGTATCCCGTTCATTGGAGAGGCGGTAGGCGGCGAGGGTATTTTCCGGGGCATCGTGGGATTCCCCACGGTGGGAGATAAAAAGGCTCATGTGTCATTTCCTTCTGTTGTTTGTTCTGTAAAAAGTTCACATTCTTCCATACTATTGTTCACTTTTCCGGTTTTTCAATGTCTCTTTGTGAAAAATAAATCAAAAAAAGTCTTTGCCCGCACTTGTTAATTTAAAAAAATGGAGTAGTTTACCGTGATGGGGATTATGTTTTGAAACAGGAACAAAAAAAGAAGGAGACAGGAAAAATCATGAGTGACCAGAACAATATGAATAATGATGATTTCGGGATCAAGCGCCCGAAAGATACGTACACGATCACGATCAGCGGCGGCGAACAGCTGAAACCGGTGGATGGCGGCGATAATGAAAAAATCATGGACGTGCCTGCCTTGCCCCTGAACGAAGTGGTGGTGTTTCCCTATGCCCTTTCACCTTTGATGTTGAACGATGATAAAGCGGTCCGCACCATTGAGGCTGCCGTTTCCAACGAGCGTTTTGTGGCATTCTTCCCGGAAATGCCGGATGAATCCGCAGAGGATCAGGCTGACGGAATCGAACTGAAAGTCAAATCCATTGACCTGAACGGCAGAAAAGTTTCTTCGGTCGGGGTGCTGGTACGCATTGTCAAAATGCTCAAATTTCCCGATGGAACTCTGCGCGTCCTTGTGCGCGGACTTTCCCGTATCCGGTTCCTTTCCATCCAGTCCCGCGTACCGTTCACCACGGTGAGAACGGAGCGGCTGGAACAGAGTACCGATAACTCCATTGAGACTATGGCTATGGTCCGGAACGCCATCAAACAGTTTCAGGAGATTATTTCTTTCTCTCCGAACTTTCCGGAGGAACTGCGGATCGCCGTTTCCAATCTGACCGACAACGCCCGGATCGCAGATCTGATCGCCGATACCCTCAACATCTCCTACCGTGAAAAACTTGCTCTGCTCACAATGGATGACTTGCAGGAACGGCTGCATCTCCTCACGATCCTGCTGAACCGGGAAGTGGAAGTGCTGCGCCTCGGGTCCGAGATCCAGAGTCAGGTCCACGATGTCATGAGCAAACAGCAGCGGGAATTTTTCCTGCGGAACAGCTCAAACAGATCAAAGAGGAACTGGGCGAAGGCAACCGGAATCCGGATATTGTCTCCATCGAAGAACGGATGGAAAAAACGGATCTTCCCCCGAATATCCGCGACCTGATCAACAAGGAAGTGGAACGGCTGGATATGATCCCACAGGCGTCCGGCGAATACAATATTGCCTATACCTATATCGACTGGCTCCTTTCTGTGCCGTGGAACGAATACACCGAAGACCGGCTGGATGTGAACGAAGCCGCCCGGATCCTGGACGAAGATCATTACGGTCTGCAGGATGTAAAAGAGCGGATCCTGGAATATCTCTCCGTTCTGCAGCTCAAAAAGAACCGGAAAGCCCCCATCATCTGTTTTGCCGGTCCTCCGGGCGTGGGCAAAACATCTCTCGGCAAATCCATTGCCAGCGCTATGGGCAGAAAATTTGTGCGTATTTCTCTGGGCGGGATCAAAGATGAAGCAGAGATCCGCGGTCATCGCCGCACCTATATCGGCGCCCTCCCCGGCAGGATCATTCAAGGAATGAAAAAAGCCGGAACCAGCAATCCGGTTTTCATGCTGGATGAACTGGATAAAGTAGGGAATGATTACCGGGGCGATCCGGCTTCCGCCCTGTTGGAAGTGCTGGACCCCCAGCAGAATTCTTCCTTCAATGATCACTATCTGGAAGTGGACTACGACTTGAGTTCGGTCATGTTCATCGCAACTGCCAATATCGAAGATACCATCCCGCGCCCCCTGTTGGACCGTATGGAAATGATCCGTCTGCCCGGCTATACTGCCATGGAAAAGCATGAGATCGCACGCCGGTATCTGATTCCGCGCCAGATGAAAGAAAACGGGCTGAAAACGGAAGATATCCGGTTCACCCGCAGTGCGTTGGATGAAGTCATTACGTACTATACCGTGGAAGCGGGCGTCCGCAATCTGGAACGCACTTTCGGTACGATCTGCCGGAAACTGGCAAGAAAGATCGTGGAAGGCGCCGTGGAAGCCGGGTCCGGATATATCGTAACCCCGGATGTGGTGCAGGAACTGCTCGGTCCGAGAAAGTTCCAGATGGATAAATCCGAGGACCAACCTCAAATCGGCATTGCAACCGGCATGGCATGGACCAGTGTCGGCGGATCGACTCTGCCGGTGGAAGCAACCATGATGCCCGGAAAAGGCGACCTCAAACTCACCGGATCACTGGGCGATGTCATGAAAGAAAGCGCCATGACTGCATTCAGCCTTGTCCGCAGCAGATGCGGCGACCTGGGGATCGATTGCGATATCTTCGGCAAGCATGATTTTCATATCCATGTGCCGGATGGCGCCACGCCGAAAGATGGTCCCAGCGCCGGGGTCACACTCACAACTGCGCTGGTCTCTCTGCTGACGAAACGCCCGGTCCGTCCCCATCTCTCCATGACCGGGGAGATCACGCTCCGGGGCAAAGTCACAGCAGTCGGCGGCATCAAGGAAAAAGTGATCGCCGCACTCCGGGCTGGCGTTCGGGATATCATGATGCCCGCGGACAACGAAAAAGATCTGCATGATGTGCCGGAAGAAGTCAAGAAAGCAGTCAAGTTCCACTTTGCGGAAAAGATCGAAGATGTGCTTGCATTCGCCATGCCGAAAAATGTGAAAGCATGCACCGCCAACAAGGCAAAAGCACTGAAGGATGAGGTCTACACCTTCGAACTGCCGGAAGAGGATGAAACGGACAACCCCAAAAAAACGGCACCGGCTAAAAAGAAACGCACATCCCGCAAAAAAAAGAAAACGGAAGAAGAAAAATGAAAAAAATCCTTGTCTCCATTCTGCTGACAGCCCTCCTAATCCCGGTTCTTGCCGCACAGGAGATGCCGGATTTTTCCAAGATCCCGGCAGAACAGTTTTTGCAGTATACGATCCACCGTCTGAAGCCCGATCCCCAAAAGGAGATCTGGATGAAGATGAGCGGAAAGATCCAGCACCGCAGAAAGGGCTACAGCACCCTCACTGCCCCCATCCGGCTGGGTGTCCTCTTTATGCCGGAACGCGCCAATGGCATCCTGTCGCTGGATAACGGAGCGGAAAGTTACCGTCTGACCCAGCAGTTCACCGTTCCGCCCACGCCCCCCGTCTGCATTGCAGCCGGACGCGGTCTGGATGCAACTAAGGCGCAGCTGCCGGTCTTTGGACTTTCCCCCAACGATCTGATGCTTGGTTTTCTCTACCGGAAACCGCTCCGCGAAGAAGAGCAGACTCATGTTTCCATTTACAATACCCGCGTCTTTGTTATGTTTCTCCCCAAAGGAACGGATGGCGAAAAAGATTTTGATCAGTACGCACGGGTCTACATCAGCACGGAATATCTGGTCCCCCTCAAAGTCGAATGGTTCAAGGAGGATCCGTCCGGCAAGGATCTGGAACCGTACCGTTCTTTTGAAATCACGGCAATCAAGAAGATCAATGGATATGTAATGGTCTCAAAAATGCGTCTGGATGGACCCGATTGGAGAACGAGGATCGATTTCTCCCATTTGGATATCGGAGAGGTTGCCGAAAACGGCGCTCCGGAAGATCTGTTCAGTCTGAAATAAATCAGGGATTTGAAAATGAGTATCTCTCTCCGGAAAATATTACAAAAACGCATGCTGCAGGGCGGTCAGGCAATCTCCGAACTGGCGGTCTGCCTGGTTGCTCTGCTGATTGTGCTGCTCGGCTTTCTGCTGCTCTCCACATTGTCGCAGGAAGGTGTTACAAATGTGATCGCCTCCAGACAGGATGCCGATAAAAACGCACGGGGAAGCGTCACCAGTATCGGCGGAAGCAGTACACTGGAAAATATCTCCCACTGGGACTATGGAGACCGGGGCGTGCCGTTCAACCGGGATGATACGCCGATCAAAAGCTCAAACAACAACGGCAGTACATTCTTCAATCAATTGACCGACAACTCCGGCAGATTCAATTTCAAGACCGCCGGAAAAGGTTTCTGGCTGCCGGAATACTACAACCCATTGAAAAGATTGCAGCAAAACGACATACTGCTGAATGCCGCCAATCTTACAGTCGGTATCTCCTCGGAAAAAGATCCTCTGGGCAAGCGTGGTTTGGAAGCGCTGAAATCAGCCGCAAGAAATCTTCTGGGTGTCCGTGCAGATTTTGAAGTGACGGATTACACATTCATGCCGGAAAAGGCCGATGTGCCGCTCCCGGAAGAAGTCTCTGCACCATAACAGAAAAAAAGAAAGGATCACCAATATGAACCGGTCCATCGACCCGAAAAATAAAATCATGACTCTGGCTGAAGCCGTGGAATGGCGCGAAAAAATGCGCATCGCCGGCAAAAGAGTCTCCATCACAAACGGATGCTTTGATCTCTTGCACAGAGGTCATGCGGAATATCTCAAGGCTGCCGCAGAACTGGCAGATGCACTCGTGGTCCTCATCAACTCCGATGAATCCGTCCGCGAACTGAAAGGTCCCACACGCCCCGTCAATTGCGAATATGACCGGGCATATCTGCTCGCATGTTTTGCGTTTATTGATGCCGTGGTCGTCTTCAACGGAAAACGCTGCACAAAAGAACTGGATGCTCTCGCTCCGGATGCCTATGCAAAAGGCGGGGATTACACCATCGAAACCCTGGATCCGGAAGAACGGGAAGCTCTCCTTAATGCAGGTGCCGAGATCTCTTTCATTCCATTCGTTCCGGATCATTCAACAACAAAGCTGATCGAAAAAGCAAAAGGGTAACCGATCCGGTAAGTTTTATCATTTTTACAGATGCCTGATCGGCTTTGACTCCGTCGGTCAGGTCTGCCGTTTTTGCACCTTTTTCATCATTTTCACACCCCGGAAACGGGACCGTCAAAAAAATTTTGAACAAAACCGGTAAAAAATTGAAAAAAAATTAAAAAAATTTTAAAAAAAAGCTTGAAGTTGCACTTTTTTAGGGTAAATTAGTGGAAGTTAGGTGAATTTAGGTGAATCCACAAACCCAAAAGGTGCAATATGGCTGAAACAAGTGCAACACCATCTCTTTTCAGAGATTATGTGTTCAGTATTGATGCTCAGGGGCGCGTAGCTGTGCCTGCCGAGTGGCGTACTGCAAGCACAACATTCAAGCTCATTCCCGGAAAAGAGGCAACCTTGCAGCTCTATCCGGAAAACACCTTCAATGAACAGATCATGCCGAAGCTGCGCCAGATCTCGGCTACTGATCCGGTCGCACTCAAAATGAGACGGCAACTCGGTAAACTGGTCTGTTCGTGTGTATGTGATAAACAGGGACGGATCCAGATTTCACCCGAACTGCTGAAATTTGCAAATCTGGAAAAGCGGGCGGCTCTCATCGGATCCGGCGATTTTGCACAGATCATGACCGCAGAACGTTGGGAAGCGGAGCAGCGTGAAAGCGCCTTCGCAAGTGAAGACTTCCTCGATATTCTGGGGTGATGCAAGTGGATGGTGTTCAATCTCATATCCCGGTTCTGCCGGAAGAAACAATCGAATATGCCATGCCATGGACCTGCGGAGCGATGCGGGTGATCGACGGCACCGTGGGGTATGGCGGGCACAGCTCATTGATACTGAAAAAAAATCCGGAAGCTCTGCTTCTGGGGATCGATCGGGACAGAGGCGCTCTGGCGTCCTCGAAGGAACGGCTCGCTTTCGCCGGAAACCGTGTCCAGCTGACTCATGGAAATTTTTCCACGCTGGCGGAGCGGGCGGCTGAAATCGGCTGGATCAAAGTGGACTCCATTCTGCTGGATATCGGGGTCTCTTCTCCGCAGATCGATACGCCGGAGAGAGGTTTTTCCTTCCGGTTCGATGCACCGCTGGATATGCGGATGGATCGGGGAAGCAGACTCTCGGCGGCTGACATTGTCAACACCTGGTCCGGCGAAGAACTGACTCGTATTTTCCGGGAATATGGTGAAATCCGTGAGGCGAAGAAACTGGCAAACGCAATTCTGCGTGAGCGGGAAGTTGAACCGGTCACCACTTGCGGTAAACTGGCGGAGATCTGCGAAAAAGTTTTAGGAAAACCGGGCAGAAGAACGGGGCCGCCTGCACCGACCCTGCCGTTTCAGGCGCTCCGGATCGACGTCACCAGCGAATTGGATGAACTGGAAAAGGCGCTGGAATCGGCAGTAAATCTGCTCAATCCCGGCGGCAGACTTTCGGTGATCAGCTTTCACTCACTGGAAGACCGGATCGTCAAACGCTTTTTTCAGGAGATGGCGGTCTCCTGCAAATGCCCGCCGGGGTATCCGGTCTGCATCTGCAACTGGCAGCCGAAACTGGAGATCCTGACAAAAAAACCGGTAACGGCATCGGCTGATGAACTGGCAGTGAACAGCAGATCTGCCTGTGCAAAACTGAGATCGGCAAAACGGATCAACAATTGAATAAAATAAGATAAAATAACATAACGGAACAGGACAAGGAGGAACAGCTTATGAATGAATTTACAAGAAAAATGAAACCATCTCTTTCTGCGGACAAAGTGCATGCACCGCGGAAGAAATCCCGGGCGGCAGTCGTCATGGCACTGATCCTGCCGGCGGTCATCTTTGCGTTTGTCATGGTCTGTTTCCGGATCCATTATACGACCCAGATCGAAAAACTGAACCAGAAAGCGGTTCGTCTTGATACGGAAATCGAACAGGTCCGTTACAACATCCAGAATGTACAGAGCAGAAAGGATGCGCTCAGCACGCTGCCCTACATCCGGAAACAGATCGCAAGATTCAATCTGCCTCTGGAGCCCCGTCAGCCCAGCCAGTTGAGTTATCTCCGGTCGGACAGAGCGGTTTCCGACCATCAGTCCCGTTCCATCTACACAAACGAAAATAAGATAGCGAAAGTACAGTAACATGACAAAAAATTCGAAAAGGGCTGTTATGATCCGTCTCACTGTCGCGATCCTGATTCTTGCATCCTGCTTTATTCTGGTTGGCAGGCAGCTGTACAAGATTCAGATCTCCCGGCATGAGGAATTTATCGAAATCCGTGAATCGAGGTAACAAAGTATGGCGGGAAAAGAACAGAAAACGCTTTTGTTCCGGCTGTTGCTCTTTTTCTTCCTGATCATTGGATGTTTTATTTTTGCCGGAAGGCAGATGTATTGGATCCAGATCACCCGGCATGAAGAGTTGCTGCAGACTGCACAGAACACATATCGCAATACAAAAAAAGAGCAGTCCAACATGGGCGAGATCTACGATTGCAACGGCAATCGTCTGGTCAGCAATAAATTTGTCAAAACCATTGCTTATGACCCCAGCGTTGTGGAAAATCCCGAAGATAAGGAGAAGATCGCCAGATACTTTTCCAATCTTCTGCCCGGAACGGATTACCATGAACTGCTCCGGAAGATGAATCACACCAGAACACCTTCCGGCAAGAAGATCCAATATGTGGTTCTTGCGCGGGATGTGGATTTTGAGAAAGCTGCCGAAATCGAACGGAAGATCAACGGTATGCGCATGAAGGGATTCATCTTCCAGCATGTGAACCGGCGCTACTATCCGAAGGGACGGATGCTCGCCAACATTCTGGGGATCAGTTATATCAGCGATGCAGAAACCACCGGCGTCTCCGGTCTTGAAGGAACCTTCAAAAAGGAACTCAAAGGAAAAGCCGGCAAGATCTCCTATTACAGAGGCGCTGACGGCTCTATCATCAGCGGCACTGTCAATGAACACATCAGTGGTCAGAGCGGCAAGAATGTGTATCTGACGATCAGCGAACCGATCCAGGCGATCCTCGAAGAAGAAATTGATCAGCTCTATGAAGAAACCGGATCAAAGGCTGTTTATGCCGCAATTGCCGACCCGTACACCGGAGATATCCTTGCCATTGCACAGCGTCCGACATTCGATCCCAACGATCGCCGCACCATGAAAGATAAACTCGCCAGCACAAACCTGATCTCTGCCAATCCTTATGAGCCGGGATCGGTCATGAAACCCTTTGTCGTGGCAATGGCGCTGGATGACGGTGCGATCAATCGGGACACGATCATCAAAACCGGATTCGACCGCACCTGGAAGTACGCAGGACGCAATTTGAGCGATACCCACATCGTGGGCAACGCCACGCCGCTGCAGGTCATTCAACATTCCAGCAACATCGGAACTGCCATGATCGCAGTCATGCTCGGCGAAAAAAGAGTTCATGAGATCCTCTCCACATTCGGTTTCGGAAAAAAGACCGGGCTCCCGATCACGCCGGAAAGTTCCGGCAGATTGAACCCGGTCAAAAAATGGGATTCCCTTACCATCACCCGCGTTTGCATCGGACACGCCA
>JAGAPM010000216.1 GCA_017623265.1 Lentisphaeria bacterium
CCCGATCCGCCCTGCGCGACAGCATGCTGCCGTGCAGGGATCGCCTCCGGCGATCTGCCGCCGCCCTGTCCGCGCACCGGCATCCCGGGTGTATTTTCCGGTTACAGGATCAGCTGTTCTGCGATGGTATTCCAGAATTCGAGTCCGGTTTTTGTCGGACAACATTTTGCCGTATCGAACCGGATCAGCCCCTGGCCCTGTAAATTTTTTAATATTCTTTCTGCTTCAGCGTCACACCAGATATCACATCCGGTTGCGGCGCTGAACGTTTCTTTTTTCCAGCCATTGACGGTACGCAGTCCCATGATAAAGATTTCCCGCAGTCGTGCGGCACGGCTGATTCTGTCCCATTCGGGGGGAGCGCCGTTCAGCCATGCAGTCAGATCCGCCTGTTCGGTCCAGCGGTCGGTTCCATCGAAGGATGTTGCAGAGGGACCGAGCCCCAGATAGGTTCCGCCGGACCAGACATTACAGTTATGTTCAGCCTCGTGATCTTTTTTTGCATAGTTTGAGATCTCATAGCGTTCCATGCCGCCTTCCGCAAGGATATTTGCTGCGGTGTGCCACATATCGGATGCCAAATCATCATCTGCGGCTTTCAGACCGTGAGCGATGGCGTATGGCGTGTTTTCCTCCGGCGTGAGGGCGTATGCAGAGAGATGCTCCACGCCCAGATCGACTGCCTGTTTCAGATCATCTTCCCATTGTGCCAGTGTTTCGCCGGGCACGGCATACATGAGATCGATCCCGATATTTTTCAATCCGGCTTTGCAGAGATTTTTCATGGCGGGGAAGATCTTTTCTGCGCTGACAGGATGTCTGCCGAGGACTTTCCGTTTTTCTTCCCGGAAACTCTGAACGCCCATGCTGATACGGTTTACATACTTTCCCAGGATGTCAGCCCGTTCTGCAGTTATGGTTTCGGGATTTGCTTCACTGGTGATTTCGGCACCGGGCATGAGATGGATCTCCGCAAGCACGGTACGGAAGATTTTTTCCAGTAGATCCGGATCCGGTATGGTAGGTGTTCCGCCGCCGAAATAAAGAGTTTTCACCTGCTGCAAACGGTGGGTATTTTTCTCCAGATCGACTTTCAACTTTTCCAGCCAGCGTTCCTGCAGATCGCGGGAACTGTTTTCGATGGAATAAAAAGCGCAATAATCGCACTTTTTTTGACAGAAAGGGACGTGGATATAAAGATTTTCCATCAGATATAATATCGGATCAGTGCTTTTGCCCGGAGGCTGTTGCCGTATTCGGTACGTTTTTTCCGGATCGCCTCACGGCGGAGCTGTTCTTCCAGTTCGGGAGCTGCTTTTTCAAAGGGGATCGGTGTGGCAAGCTGCAGACTCTTGATCCGGATGAAAAAGATGGCTTCCACCGTTTCGATCGGTCCGACAACATCACCGGATTTTTTATTTTTGAGTGCATTCTGAAATTCAGGACGCAGCTTCGGCAATTCAACGGAGTTGGTGAAACCGTTTCGCGGACCGTCAGAATATTCTTCCATCAAATTGATAAAGAGTTCTTCTCCGGAACCGGCGGAAAGGACAGAACTTAATTTTTCAGCCGTTTCCGGGGCAGTCGTACCGGAACGGGGATTTTCTCTGTTCAATTGGATCATCTGAAATTCGACTTGTGCGGGATGTGTCCAACGGTCGATATTTTTCTGATATTCTTCATAAACATCTTTCGGGGTCACGACCACCTGCTTATCACAATTCCGGATGAGGATCACATTGACAATGATCCGTTCGCGTATTTTCTTTTTCAGGTCCGCGAGGGTCATTCTGCTTTGTTTGAGTTGGAGTTCCAATTCTTTTCTGGTAAGACCGCCGAGCATTTTTGCGTGTTCATCAATCATGTTTTCAATCATCTGGTCCGGCACCTGAAACGGTTCTGCCTCGTATTCCTTGCAGATGAGACGGCGGGTGATGATATCTTCCAAAGCCGAGCGGCGGAGTTTTTCGATTTCCCGGTTCAACCGTTCCCCGGTGTACATGACCGCCAGTTCCTGTTCCAATGGTGCGGTTTCCTGAACCACATCCAGCAGCGTGACGGGCTGCCCGTTGATGGATGCCAACACGGAATTGATGCTTGTCCCGCCGGGAATGGACACGGTGTCGGCGGCGGAGAGCATCATAAGGCAGCCGGAGAGAAGCAGCAGGATCAGCAACGATTTTTTTGCGGTCATTTTTATCCTTTCGGCACGGTTGTTTTTTTGTAATATAGCATGGGATCTTTACTTGTCAAACCGGCAGTATCAAAAACAAACCGGCAGCGGTCAGTGCGACAGACATTCCGGCAAAGATCCATACTTTCGGATAGATCCGGGATTCCGGAGGCAATTCCGGTGTTTCCCGGTTCAGACATGTGTTTAACACCATCGCTGCGATCATGGTAGCGGCGGCAGGCAGATTCCAGCCCAGCAGGATCAATGCAACAATGATCAGCAGAGGCAGGCACTGATATTTTGTCCATCGTTCCTTCCCCGCAGTAAGCATGAGAAACAGGAATGTGGAGCAGAAAACGGTGGAAAGAGTCGGGAGAAGAGAAAAGAACGGTCCGCAGCCCATTGCCGTTCCGACGAGGATCGAACCGGCAAGCAGCATCATCACCAACAGTCCTGCCTCAAACGCTTTGAAACAGGGCTTATGTACCGGTTTCCACGAAATAAAATAGCGGAGGAGCAAATAGATCACGAGCAGAACCGCCAATACAGGAGCATGCCATTTTACCAGAAAGACGAAAAATGCAGCCTGCTCCGGAGGATCTTTCAGTTGCAACAGTTCCGGATGGAACGGTCTGCTTACCCGGTCCGTATTCTGCGGGGGAAATTCATCAGAGAGCAATGCGGGGAAAACGAGCTGCATCACTTCCTTGTATCCGGCGAGAGAGTCGGGGAGATTCTCCATCAGAGCTGCGCTGTCCAACAGCGGATCTTTCCGGTCTTTCCGGCAGATAAAGAGAGCGCCGGAGCCCATGGGCAGCCATGCTGGTCTTCCAGTCAACTTCCCTTCTTTGTCTTTGACGGGGGCAGGCATGGCGTTGAACAGGATCCTGTTCTGTTCCTCGTTCCCACCTGCGTACACGGCAAGAACCCCGTGTTCCGGCAGACGGTCAAAGATCTGCCGGAAAAATGTGGCAGTGGAAAGAAATGCTGCCGAGCGTTCGGTGGGGACAGGAGGAGCCAGAAAGACAACATCGGACTCGCCGATGAAGTCCGGGATCTCTGCCGGCGTGAAAAAGTCCGGACGGGTGAATGGCAAAAGTCTTTGTGAGTTTTGAGCGAGATCGGTGTACATGTTGCGGATCTCTGCGGATAAACCGTATTCTTTCAAGTGGGAGAGAAGCCGGGTAACCGGAAACGGTTCATGTTCAACCGCCGTGATCCGGACTGCGGTGTCATCGGAACGTTTTTCCTGACATATCGCCGCCAGCAGAGAAATGAAATACTGTTCCTGCTCAATAGGACGGAGCCGGTGTTTCTGTTGAAAATGGATCGTTTCCTGCCGGGGTGTATTTCTCAACAGAACGCAGGAAGACAGGATCAGACACCCCAATGCAAGTAACAGGTGAATCCCGGTGAGGATCTTCTGTTGTTTGCCCCGTACCCCTGCGGCAAAATAAGCACAAAGGAGGCAGAACTGTGCAATCGGCAGCAGAATAAAATTCAGATAACGGATCATTTGCCGGGACGGAGAAAAAAGCAACCCTGCCGCAATCACTCCGAGAAGAATGGGGACCATGATCCCTTTGTTCCCGGGAATTCCGGCAAAGACCATACCGGCTAAAATGCAAAGCAGGATCAATTCTGCGCCGTTCAGTAAGGTGGGCGGGATCAGGGTGCTGCAAGTCAGGAGTGCAAAGAAAATCGTGTGGAGAAAAAGACGGTCCGGTCTGCTCCAGTTTTTCCGGTGCAGAAAGATCCCGATCGCCAGTGCAGCGAAAGCGGCAGGGACCACAGCAAACGCTGTGACTTCAGAACAACCGGCTGTCTGCAGGTAGAAGATCCGGTAGAAGATCTGACTTGCCAGAAGCAGTGCCGGCACAAAACAGAGGGCTTTTTCAGAGATCGTAAGGCGTAACATGAATTACAGAAAACTGGTTCCAAAAGACGGAAAAAGCCGTCTTGTCAGTGAGACAAACGGCATTTTTCTGTTTTTGCATTAAAATAGATTACTGCTGACGTTCGGGATCGATAAAGACCTTGATTTTCGTGCCTTCCGTCAGTGCCGAATCAGCAGCAAGACCGGGGTTCAGTGCAAGGATGCTGGCAACAGAACGACCGTTGATCCGGGCAAAGTCTTCCACAGAAAGATTTTTTTCCACTTTCAAGACCATGACATCCCAGCTTTCCACAACGGGGGCGAGTTTCTTGGGTGCAGGTTTCTTTGCAGCGGGCTTGGCAGCGTTTTCCGCTGCAGGATTGGCGAAATCCGTGCCGAAGATGTCATCGTTATCCATGGAGGGGGCAGCGGGAACTTCTTTGCTGTCCGACTTCTTAGCAGGCGAAGGAGCGGCTTCCGGCTTCTTTTCGGGTGCGGGAGCGGCTTCTGTTTTCTTCGCAGCCGGAGTTTTTGCGCCGGGCTTTTTCACCTTATCCAGCGGAATCACCAATTTCTGACCGATCTTCAGAGTGGAGTTGACATCAATCTTGTTTGCCTTTGCGATCTCGTAATAGGAGACTTTATATTTCACCCCCAGTTTACTGAGCATATCGCCCTTCTTGACCACATGGATCACGGTTTTGGCATCTGCAGTTTCAACCGGTTTCTTTTCGGTCTCTTCTGCCGGTTTCTTCTCGGGTTCTTTCACCGGTTCTTCCTTCTTGGGAACGGGAACGTTCTTCACATCATCCACTTTTTTCGCATCCTTGAGGGCAACTTTGTCTGCAGGAATGAAGATGACCTGACCGGCGGTCAGCTTTGCGGAGACAGCGAGACCATTGCGGCTTGCGATATCCTTATCGGAGACACCGAAGACCCGGGAAAGATCAGCAAGGGTTTCGCCTTTCTGAACGGTATATGCAATATCCGGCGTGGTGGGGATATTTTCATCGGGCTTGAGAACCGGTTTGAGTTCGGGTTTGGCTTCCGGCTTTGCAGCAGGTTCGACTGCCGGTTTGAGATCGGGCTTGACCTCGGGGGTGACTTCCGGTTTCGCCGGTTCGGGCTTGACTTCGGGCTTGACTTCCGGAACCGGGACGGGTTTTTCCAGATAAAAGTCAGTGGGGGGATCTCCGGCGACCCAGTTGGGGGAGCAGCCAGCAGTCAAAGCGGTCAAGCCGCAGACAGCGGCGGTAATGAAAAGATTTCTTTTTTTGTTCACGGTAACCTCCGTTATGTAAGAATGTTTTTTTGATAGTTGCAATGTCATCTCTATATAGTAAAGCAAATCTTGAAATTTTCAATACTTGATTTGAGGAAAATCGCAAAAATTTTCGGGAGAAACGGCAGTCATGACCCGGAGAGGCTGTCCGAGCAGGGCTTCAGCGGCGCTGTTCATATCTTCCAGCGTCAGTTGTTCCGCCTCTTCCCGCTGCTGCCAGATCCGTGCGGCACCTTTGCCCCGGTATTCGTCCGTTGCGCAGTTTTCAGCCAGTTTGCCGGTATCCTGCATTTTGTCAGCAATCTCGAAACGGACTTTTGCCACAGCGGCTTCAAATTCCTCTTGATCGAACCCCTGTTCCACCCGGAATTTCCGTTCTTCCTCAAAGAGCGTCAGAACTTCTTTTTCTGCGCCGGGTTTTGTCCCTGCAAGGTAGGTCATGTACGAAGCATGATCGGTGAGGGAGGGTGAGAGCGCAGTGTAATACGCAAGTCCCCGTTCCTCACGAACGGTTTTGAAAAGACGGGATGCCATGCCGTTTGAAGCGATCAGGACCAGGGAATCCGCCAGCTGATAGTCCCCGCAGGTCTTCAGGGGGAAACCGTACATGACAACGGACTGGGCTTTCTCCATGGTTTTTGTCACGGTTTTTATGCCGGACTTTCCGGAATGATCCGCCACGGGTGCAGTCATGATTTCTTTGCTCCACGGAACGGCGCTGAAGATTTCCCGGATCGTGTTCAGAGCTTCATCTTCCGTGATTGATCCGGCGACAGCCGCCACGGTCTGGGTGGGGGAGAGGATCCTGTGATAGAAATCTGCCACGTCTTCGCGTTTCATCCGTTTCAGCGAAGCCAGATCATCTTCTTCCGTCATTCCCAGCGGGTGTCCGTTGAGGATCGCAGCGCGGGTCAGCATTTTTGCCACGGTACGGGGTTCGGCGAGATCGCTTTCCAGATCCCGCTGCAGCATACCGTTTTCCCGTTCAAACACATCCTGTGCCAGAAGCGGTTCGCTGAACATACTTTTCAGGAGACCGGTCATAACGGGAAGCTGACTCTTCATGCAGCTGGCAGTGATTTTGATGTAATACGTTCTGTTCTCAACCGAAAGTTCCATGGCATTGTCATCCAGCAGCGAATCAAATATTTCTTCAGAATATTTTTCTGTGCCGCAGGTGAGCATGGCGGTGAGCAGTTCGGAAACACCGGCGTTTTCTTTTGTTTCATAAACATTTCCACCGGGGAGACAGAAGGAGAAATGCACCAACGGCAGAGAATGGTCTTCGATCGTGATGAGCCGTTGTCCTGCTGGAAGAGTTTTGACTTCCGGCGGCGAAAATGTTTTTGTGCATCCGGTGGTATGTTTTTGCTTTTTCCGTTCGTTTTCGGGCATCTGAAGGACCAGTGTTTCCCCGGCGCTGCCGTGGTACTTTTCCGCTGTCTCCATGATCTCTTCCCGGGAGACGGAGCGGACCAGTTCGGGGTAGTGCTCCAGTTCCTCCAGCGGTTTGTTTTCAACGAACCGGTTGGAAATGAGTCTGCCCAGTCCCCGGTTGCTGCGGAGAATATCCCAGAAGCCCCGTTCAATTCCGGTAGCGATCCGGTCAAGTTCGTTTTGTTCCACGGGTTCCTGTTTCAGCGTGTTCAGGATCGACCGGATGCCCTCGACTGTCTTTTCCGCATTTTCCGGAGCGGACACGGCAAGGATGGTGGAAAGAGCGCTTTCCTGTGCGTCAAAACGACTGGTAACGATTTCATCGGCGATCTGCTGTTTTGTGATCAATTCCCGTACGAGCCGTGCACTTTCTGAGCCGGCAAGGACCTTGCTGAAGACTTCCTGCACGATCTTGTCTTTCTGTGTCCGGTTCGGTTCTTTGTAGGCGAATGCGATCCAGCCCAGCGGATTGTTGTAGTAGGTCTGTTCAAAACGGGCGGAAGTCTGTGCCGGTTCAGCGGGCAGAACGGGTTCGTCCAGTCTGCCGAGGCGCCAGCCGGATGCGAGGTTTTTCAGATGTTCGATGACCGGCTCCGGTTCCACATCTCCGGCGATGACGAAAGCGGTGCGGGATGGGGAATAGCGCAGATCATAATATGCTTTCATGCGTTCCCGGTCCACTTCCCGGATCTTTTCATCGTATCCGATAATGGGGATTCGTGCCGGATAGCGCAAGAATGCCGTTTTGAGCATGGTCTCATAAAGAAGAGTGTACGGGTTGTCAATGCGCATGGCGCTTTCCCGCAGGATCACATTCTTTTCATGCTGAAACCGTTCTTCGGGGAAGAGGGGACGGGCGATCATGCCGTAAAGCATATCCAATGCCTCATTTACGGCGAAGGGCGGCACTTCCATGTAATATTGGGTGGAGTTGTAGCCGGTACTGGCATTGAGATTCCCTCCGAGTGCATTGACCCGGTCGGCGATGTCCGTGTGACCCGGGTGGGTTTCCGTGCCGGAAAAGACCATGTGTTCGAGAAAATGAGAAAGCCCGCAGCCTAGGAATTCCCCTTCATGGATGCTTCCCGTCCGGACAACAGCCTGCGTGAAGACCGTGCCGCTTCCGGGACGGGGGTATACATAGATCTTCAATCCGTTCGGCAGTTCGGCACAAATGGTTTTTTCCGCAATGGATGGCGTGCTGTTCTGCATCATATTACACCTCCGTTTTCCGTTTCATCTGCGCTTTTTTCTGCATTCATCTGTTTTCTTGTGAGGATCCGGTTCATTGCGCCCACCAGATCATCAATCCCGTCGAAATCCTCCAACCGGTCATTTGGACCGGCGGAAAGGATCCCTGCACCGATCATGGCGTAGACGGTGTTCCCGATGTCACGACCCGTATGGAAATTCCAGTATTCCAGCACATCCGGAGCAAGAAAACCATATTGCAGTGCAGCAAATTCCAGGATCCCGCGCAGCAGTTCCTGGCCGGTTACATGCCGTTCCACGCCCTGTTTTTCCGCTTTCCGGCAGGAATGGACCGTATACTGTACTCCGGCAGAGACAAATTTATACGCCGCCACGGGGTATTTCGGATCCCGGGAAACGATGGCATAGATCGCTTTTTCTTCTTTTTTATCCATAAATCCAACATCCTTTCAAAAAAATTTGCAAGTAATATAATACTTCATCTTGAAAAATCCACATGTTAAATGTATTTTAAAAGGAGAAATTTTTTGAAAGATAAAAAAATAACGAAGTACCAAACCAACAACTTCAATATAAGGAGCGACTCTCAATGAAGGTCATCGTTGCTTATTCGGGCGGACTTGATACATCCGTCATCGTCAAGTGGGTCAAAAACACTTACAATGCAGAAGTTATCTGCTACTGCGCAGATGTCGGGCAGGCGGAAGAAACTGCCGGGCTGGAAGAAAAGGCGATCCGTACCGGTGCCTCCAAGTGCTATGTGGAAGACCTGACCGAAGAATTTGCCCGCGATTTCATCTTCCCCATGATGCAGGCAAATGCCATCTACGAAGGCAACTACCTGCTGGGTACCTCCATTGCCCGTCCGCTCATTGCGAAGCGTCTGGTCGATATCTGCAAACAGGAAGGCGCTGATGCCATCTGCCACGGTGCCACCGGCAAGGGTAACGACCAGGTCCGTTTCGAGCTGAACGCTTATGCTCTGGACCCCGCCACCAAGATCATTGCTGCATGGCGCGATCCCAACTGGAACTTCCATTCCCGTTCCGAAATGATCGAATATGCCCGTCAGAACGATATTCCGGTCAGCAGCACGCTGAAGAAGCCCTATTCCATGGACCGCAACCTGCTGCATATCTCCTTTGAAGGCGGTATTCTGGAAGATCCCTGGACCGAATGTCCGGAAGAGATCAACGTCATGACCAAGCCCCTTTCTCAGGCTGCTGATGAAGCAGAAGATGTGATCATTGAGTTTGTCAAGGGTATTCCGGTCAAGGTCAACGGTGAAGAACTTTCCCCGGCGAACATCATGCGCAAGCTGAACGAACTCGGCTCCAAGCATGCAGTCGGCAGAGTCGACATCGTGGAAAACCGTTTTGTCGGTATGAAGAGCCGCGGCGTATACGAAACACCTGCCGGCACGATCCTCTACTACGCACATCGCGCTCTGGAACAGATCACCATGGACCGTGAAGTTATGTTCCTGCGTGACTCCTTCATCCCCACCTATGCGAAACTGATCTACAACGGTTTCTGGTATGCTCCGGAACGGGAAATGCTCCAGGCTGCCATCACGGACAGCCAGAAGTTTGTCACCGGTGAAGTCCGTGTCAAACTGTTCAAGGGTGCCTGCCACGTTACCGGCCGCCGCTCTCCGTACAGCCTCTATGATGTGAACCTCTCCACCTTCGAAGAAGATGATGTCTACGATCAGAAGGATGCCGGCGGGTTCATCAAGCTGAACTCCCTGCGTCTCCGCACGCTGGCAAAGAGCGCACAGCACAGATATTGATCCCCCTGTTACCGGAAATTTCAAGATAAGGAATTTGTGAAAATGAGAAAAGTGCTGATCCCGACGAAACTGGATAAAATCGTTGCCCAGATCCTCGGCGAACACGGCTTTGAAGTGATTCAGAACCCGGACGCCCCGCTGGCTGAACTGGCTGCTGCCAACAGCAATGCCCAGGCAATTATCGTCCGCAGCGAAAAAGTCCTGCCGGAAGTCATGGATATGCTCCCGGATCTGAAACTGGTGGTTCGTGCCGGTGCCGGTTTCGATAACATCGACACCAAGTATGCCCGCCGTAAAAATATCGATGTAATGAACACCCCCGGTGCCAACTCCAACTCCGTTGCGGAAGAAGTCGTTGCCATGGCGCTTGCCGCCTACCGGAAACTGGTCTTTGCGGATAACACCACCCGCGCCGGTCAGTGGGAAAAGAAGAGCTGCATGGGCAGAGAACTCACCGGAAAGACGGTCGGTATTCTCGGGCTCGGCAATATCGGTAAGCTGCTGGCAAAGCGTCTCAGCGGTTTTGAATGCAAGATCCTTGCGTTCGACCCCATGGTCTCTCAGGATCTCGCTGATAAACTGGGCATTACCCTCTGCTCCGTGGAAGAGATCTTCGCTCAGGCGGATATCATCTCCCTCCACATCCCCGAAAATGACAAGACCCGCGGTATGGTCAATGACAAGCTCCTTTCTCTCATGAAGAAAGGTGCCATGCTCATCAACTGCGCCCGCGCCGGAATCATTGATGAAGATGCTGTCCGCCGCATCAAAGCGGAAAAGGAACTGCTCTTCTGCAATGACGTTTATCCCAAAGATGCCGCCGGCGAAAAGTCCGTTGCGGACATCGCCGATGTTATGCTCCCCCACCTCGGAGCCAACACCAAAGAAGCCAACTTCAATGCGGCAAAACGCGCAGCAGAACAGATGGTCGCCTACTTCGAAGAAGGCATCACCTCCTGCGTGGTGAACAAGGGCGTGCCCGATGGTCTGGATGCCAGCTACCAGAAACTCGCCGGACTCCTCGCCAGCCTCGGCAGAGCTTATCTGAACGGCCGTGCAGTCTCCAAGATCGAAATGAGTTTCTACGGCAAACTGCATCCCTTCGCCAAGTGGATGCTTGCCCCGGTCGTAGCCGGTCTCTGCCCGGACTTTGATGCGTTCCGCGGAGCCGATGAAGCGGCAAAAGTGATTGCCGAACGCGGGATCGTGACGGAAAACCGTGAAGTGGATGAAAACAAGCACTATGGCGAATCCATTACGCTGGACTTCATTTCCGGCGCAGACCGGATCTCCCTGCGCGGTACCATTACAGAATCCAAGCTTATGGTCTCCCGGATCAATACCTTTGAAGATGTCTATCTGAATCCCGAAGGCAACAACCTTTTTGTGGAATACGAAGACGCCCCCGGTATCCTCGGTAAGATCACCGGTATCCTCGGCAATGCAGGAATCAATATTATCGACATCCGTGCGCCCCAGGACCTCAAGAACAACCGCTCTCTGGCAGTTGTGAAGACCAATGTCCCGGTGTCTGCGGATCTCGTGGCAAAGATCGCAGCAGAAGTCAATGCAAAAAATGCTTTTGCATTTGAGGACTGATCGTTTTTGCCGATCACGTAAATAGACGGAAACGCCTCTGGACATGCGCCGGAGGCGTTTTTTTATCAGATCCGGAGTCCGGTATGGAAAAAGAGAAAAGTACACGCTGTGTGATTGCATTCGGCGGAAATCTGGGAAATGCGGATGAAACGTTCCGCTCCGCCATTGCCGATTTGAAAAAAGCCGGGTTGGAGATCGAAAAAGTCTCCAGCGTCATTACTACTGCGCCGGTGGGCTGCGAGGCGGGTGCGCCGGACTTCCGGAACGGTGTCCTGACCGGTTTCTGGGGCGGGACTGCTCCGGAACTGCTGACCGTTTGTCAGGCATTGGAGGAAAAATACGGCAGACCC
>JAGAPM010000217.1 GCA_017623265.1 Lentisphaeria bacterium
AAGCGCGCTGCATGGCAGCGCAGCCGTGCGCCCTGTCCGCCGGGGGGAGATTTTTTTCTTTCAAATGTTATTTTCTCTCTTGCCTTTTTGTGAAAACTGTGCTATATTCTGATCCTTTAAACTGTGCAGTTTATTTTGCAAAGGAAACAGGATTGGTAACATGGGTTAAAGTTTTGAAGCGAAGCTGATCGCAGCAGCCTCGAAAGAGGTGTTCAAGAAAGCGAAACAGATCATTCGCGGCGATGAGGTGCTGTGCTGTCATGAAAGCACGCCCGGGACGCTGCGGGTGATCTGCCGTGACGCCCATGGATTTCTGTCCCGTGCGGAGTTGCGGGGATTTCCGGACGGACCGTTTTCCGGCAGCTGCAACTGCAATGCCACATTCCGGAGCGGGATCTGTCCCCACGCCATGGCGGCGGCGCTGTACCATGCAAAATATACCATCAAGTACCGTGAGGAGGAAAGTGTTCATGACACGCCCGCCCAGTATGCCGGTTTGAAATTTGCGGGTCTGCCCCAGCTGTTGAATGAGATGCTGGTTCCGGCGGAGGCGTGGATCGAGATCAATGCGGAATCGGAATTTCCCCATGTTCCCAGCAAGTGGGAGCGGGTTCCTCTTTCGGCGTCCCTGCACCTGGGAAAGCGTTCTTACTATGGAAATCTCAACAACATGCGTCAGCTGTATTTCAATAAGAATCTGGCTGCGGCGCTTCAACTTTCCTCTTTTTCCCTGCAGGACCGGCAGATCATCCGTTATCTGGCGATCAACGCCCAGCAGGACGGCACAAAACTGCAGCTGGATGCGGAGCAATGTGCGGAATTTTTCCATTGCCTTGCCGGCTTTCAGAACTTTAAATGTATGGGGGAAAAGGTGGTCGTTCACCGTACACCCGCCACGCCGCTGTTGCTGTTGGAACGACTGAAAGACGGATTTGTTCTCAAGTCTGCCATCGCCACAAACGGTGCGCCCCTGCCCCTTTCCGATGTGAAAGTCATTACCGGCAGAAACGGCTGTTGGGTCGGGATGCTTGGCGAATACTGGTGGATCCCGGCGCAGACCGAGGTGACATGGCTCCGCAGTTTTCTGCGTACGACCGTCCAGCCCTGCGATCAGAAAGCGGCGCAGACCCTGTATGCCATGCGGGATAAACTGCCCATCCGGATCGTTGCCTCCAACAATGTGAAAGTCCGGCAGCGTTCCTTCAAGACATTATACGATGGCATTTTACAGGAAGACGGTTCCCTTGCGCTGGAACTGCTGTTTGATTATGATCACCAGCTTTATAAAGCGGATCAGGCGCGACTGGCGGCATTGAACGGCAATTTCATCCGCCGCAACAGCAAAGCGGAGTTCGAAGCGATGCGGGAACTGGTCAATTTCGGCTTCGAGATGCACGAAAAGAAAAATACCCGGATCTTCACCCTGAAGGAAAAAGAAGCCATTGGCATGTTTGTGGATGAAGTCATTCCCCGCTGGCTCCGGGAACAGAGACCGTGTCTGCTTTCCTCTTCTCTTGCAAACCTTTGCGGAGATTCCGGCAATTTGAAGATCAGCTGTAAAGTCGCGGCATCCACCCCCGATCATTTTGATCTGGCGATCACGCTGACTGCCGCCGGTGTGCCGGTCCGCTGGCGGGATTTGACCGATGCTGCGCTGAAAAACGAATTTTTCATGACTTCTCCAGCTGTTCCCGGTGTCCTCATCAAGATCCCTGCGCAGTTGCGATTGCTGGCGGCATCGCTTCAGACGGTCACTACGCCGCTGGCGGACGACTTCGGTTATCCCGGCTGCGACATGCTGCGGATCCCCCGTCCCGCTGCCGTTTATTGGGCGAATACCGGGGCGGACATCCCCGGTGCGGTGCCGTTGGAATTTCTCAAGATCAAAGTGGATCTGGATACATTGGCGAAGACGCTGGAAGATCCGGACGCCGCATTTCTGGAGAACAGTCTTTTCACTGGCACTTTACGGCAGTATCAGCTTGCCGGTGTCTGCTGGCTCAAAGCCATGGGCGAGCGGGGCTGCAATGTGATCCTTGCCGATGAAATGGGGTTGGGGAAAACGATCCAGAGCATTGCCCTCCTTGCCGGCGCTGCCGATAAAAACCTGCCTGCCCTCATCGTGACTCCCACCAGTCTGGTGG
>JAGAPM010000218.1 GCA_017623265.1 Lentisphaeria bacterium
CGGGCTGTTGCTCCTGCATGGTTTGCGGAAGGTCATCGGAACGGCTGGATTTTGCATCGCACTCGGACTGCTCTTCGTTTTTATGGAACTGGTAGGCGTGGCGGGTTTCCGGATCGTCACTGACCTGCCGGGACTGAATTTCAACCTGATGTCCCCGGGGCTGCTTCTGCCGTTCCTCGGTGCGCTGATGGTCATCTATATTACCGATGGTACTCTGGCTGCCCAGCGGGTCATGATCGGTATGATCTTTTCCCTGATCCTTTATTTGTATCTGGCGAATCTGGCAAAACAGCTGGTCGGTGCCATGAGCGAAGAAAAGGCGTTCGCACTCAGTGAACTGTTGACTCTCTCCCTGCGCTCCATGACGGCTACTGTGGTTTCCTTTGCCGTGGATATTTTCCTCCTGCCGATCCTGTATCAGTGGTTCCGGAACAGAAACTGCCGTCTGGTCATTGCCATGATCGGGGCATTGGCGTCGGTGCAGTTCCTGGATGGGCTGCTTTTTGTGATCATCAATCACCTCGGAAGCAGCAACTGGTGGCGTCCGCTGACGGATTCCTACCTCGCCAACATGCTTGCCGTTGTCTGGATCGGGATCATGACCGGGATCTATCTCAGCCGGATCGATCGGGAAGAACCCGGAACCGGCAGACGCGCATTGGATATTGTGTTCGCATTTTTCGGAAATTACGGAAAGACCAAAGCGTTGGAAGCGGACTTGCGCCGGTCGGAAGAACGGTATAAACTGCTGTTCGAACGGGCGGGAGATATGGTTCTGGTCATCAATGGTGATGGCATGATCCTCAATGCCAACCGGGCAGCAAGAGAACTCGCCGGTATGATGGACGGAATGGATTTTCAAGCCCTTACCGGACTGGCACCGGAAATCTGGCTCAACGAGGCGCCCGGTCCGGTTACAGTGGTCCTGCCCGGATCTGAACGGGTGTTGGAGCTTACATTTACTCCGTTCCGGGCGCAGGAGGATGCTGATCCGGAATATATTATTTTCGGCAGAGATATCACCCAGCGTACCCGTCTGGAAAAAGAGCTGGAAGAATGGCGGATCCGTACGGAACATAATCAACGCCTGCAATCCATCGGACGGCTTGCAGGCGGGATCGCCCACGATTTCAATAACTTCCTCCACGCCATTCAGGGACATTTGGATCTGATCCTGTATATGAATCCCGTGGAAGATGAAAATGTAACACGCCATCTCAACAAGATTGATGAAATCACCGGAAAAGCTGCAACATTGACAAAACAGCTCCTCGGTTTCGCCCGGAAGGGAACATACGCAAGAACCGTTTTCGATCCCGCAGAACAGGTCCGCTCCACACTGGAACTGTTTTTGCCGGATGACAGCGATGCCGCAGCGGTACAGATCGACACTTCTGCCGTGCCGCAGCATGCCGCTTTCCGGATCAATGCAGATGCCATGCAAATCCAGCAGACTCTGCTCAACATCCTCATAAACGCACGGGATGCCATGAAAAATATCCCCGTCCCGGACCGGAGAATCACCATTGCAGTGGGAAAAACCACTGAATTCCCCGATTTTCAGTTGTTGCCGCCGCCGGAAGCGGACTATAAAAGCAGTACGGAATATGGCGTGATCCGTATCTCAGATAACGGACCCGGTATCAGCGATGCCATCCGGAACCGGATCTTTGAACCCTTCTTCACCACAAAACCGGTCGGACAGGGCACCGGTATGGGGCTTTCCATGGCGTATGGCACGATGCTTTCCCACAAAGGCTGGCTCCAGTGCGGAAATATCGCAGATGGCGGCGCCGTTTTTGATCTCGTCTTCCCCATTGACGACGATCCCAAGGATATTTGACGCTTTTTCACACTTTTCAGTTGAAAATTCCGATTTTTGCGCTATCTTATAAAGTAATGTTTTTTATCATAGATAAAATAGATAACGAAGGAATCGCTATGGACTACAGAATTGAGATCGCTGTCCGCCAGAAATGGACGGACGCCCGGGCAGAATCCGTCAAGCGCGGTATTCAGAACATCCTTGCCATCACCGGCGTGGAAGAAATCCGCACAAGAGACGTCTTTACCATCTCTGCCGAAATTAACGAGGAACAGGCAAAAAAGATCGCACAGGAGCTGGCGAATCCCGTTACACAGCAGTGGACTGTCGGGCAGAGTTCCGCCGCTGACAATATCGACTTCGACTTTATTATCGCCGTCGGTTATAGACCCGGCGTGACGGATAACGTTGCCCGTACGGCTCATGAAGCCATCGGTGACATCATCGGCAGAAAGCTCAGCAAGGCGGAAAAGGTTTTCAGTTCCGTGGAATATCTGGTCAAAGCAGCCTCGCTGACCCGTGCCGATATGGAAAAAATCGGCAAAGGTCTCCTCGCAAACGAACTCATCGAAACCGTCCGCGTTTTCGATAAAGCGGAAATCGCCGCTGCCCCCATCCCCCTGAACAAGCCTGTTATTGAAGGTGTTACTTCCGGCATTGTCCGCAAGTTTGACCTCAATGTGAGCGATGAAGGTCTGATGGAGATCAGCAAGAAGGGCACGCTCGCACTCAGCCTCGAAGAAATGAAGTCCATTCAGAACTACTTCCGCACGGCGAAGGATCGTGAAAAATACGGTCTGGATCAGAACCCCACGGATGTGGAACTGGAAGTCCTCGCCCAGACCTGGTCCGAACACTGCAAACACAAAATCTTTGCCGCTGATGTGGAATATGATGATGGCACCGGCAAAACCGAAAAGATCAGCAACCTCTACAAGAGCTATATCAAAAAATCCACCAAGGAAATCGGCGAAAAGGTCGATTGGCTCGTGTCTGTCTTCACCGACAACGCCGGCGTGATCAAGTTCAACGACCGCTTTGACTTGGTGTACAAAGTTGAAACCCACAACAGCCCCTCTGCGCTCGACCCCTACGGCGGCGCCATGACCGGGATCGTGGGTGTTAACCGTGACCCCATGGGTACAGGGCAGGGTGCCAATCTGCTGCTGAACGTCTGGGGCTACTGTCTCGGTTCGCCGTTCACTGCGCAGGAAAATGTGCCCGAAGGTCTGCTGCATCCCCGCCGTCTCCGCGATGGCGTCCACAAGGGCGTGATCGATGGCGGTAACCAGAGCGGCATCCCCTATGGTGTCGGCTGGGAATATTTTGATGACCGTTACATCGGCAAACCGCTGGTCTATTGCGGTACAGTCGGTACGCTTCCCCGCAAGGTGGGCGACCGCAACGGCTGGGAAAAGTCCATTGAACCCGGCGATGTGATCGTGATGACCGGTGGTAGAATCGGAAAAGACGGCATCCACGGCGCCACCTTCTCCAGTGAAGAACTGCACAAGGACAGCCCCGTGCAGGCGGTTCAGATCGGTGACCCCATCACACAGAAGCGTATGAGCGACTTTATGTACGAAGCCCGTGACCGTCAGCTCTACCGTTTTGTGACCGACAACGGCGCAGGTGGTCTCTCCAGCAGCGTCGGCGAAATGGCGGATCTCTGCGGCGGCTGCTGCATGGACCTTGCCAAAGCTCCGTTGAAATATTCCGGCATGCAGCCGTGGGAAATCCTGATTTCCGAAGCGCAGGAACGTATGAGCTTTGCTGTCCCGCCCGAAAATCTGGAAGAATTCCTGAAACTCGCTGCCGAACGCGATGTGGAAGCCACGGTCCTCGGTAACTTTACCAACGATGGCAAGTTCCATATTATGTACGGCGATAAGACCGTCTGTCTGCTGGATATCAACTTTATGCACGATGGTCTCCCGAAACTGCAGCTCAAAGCCACCTGGAAGAAGCCCGAGTTCGCCGAACCGGAAACTGCCGGCCGCGATCTGGGCAAGGATGTCTGCGACATGCTCGCACGCCTCAATATCTGCTCCGGTGAATACAAAGCCCGTCAGTATGACCACGAAGTGAAGGGGCTTTCCGTGCTGAAACCCTACACCGGCAAGAAGCGTGATGTGGCTGCGGATGCCTCCGTCTTCATGGCAGAACCTCTGGGGCGCGAAGGGATCGTTCTCTCCAGCGGTCTGCTCCCCCGTTACAGCGATATCGACACCTACCACATGATGGCATCCACCATTGACCTGGCGGTCCGCCGTTCCGTAGCGATCGGTGCCAATCCCGACCATATCGCCGGTCTGGACAACTTCTGCTGGCCGGACCCGGTCCAGAGCGAAAAAACGCCGGACGGCGAATACAAAATGGCACAGCTTGTCCGTGCCAATCAGGCGCTTTACGACTACACCAAGGCGTTCCTTGTTCCCTGTATCTCCGGTAAGGACAGCATGAAGAACGACAGCACCCGTGGTGGTCGCAAGATTTCTATTCCGCCCACGGTTCTCTTCAGCACCATTGCCAAGATCGATGACATTGCCCACGCAGTTTCTGCCGATGCCAAGTTCGCCGGCGATTGTGTCTATGCGGTCGGTCTGACCAAAAAAGAACTGGGCGGCAGTGAATACTTTGCCATGCTGGGCGATGCCCACGGCAATGATGTGCCGAAAGTCGATGCCGAAAAAGCGGTCAAACTGTACCATGCTGTTGCCGATATGATCAAGGCGGACATTCCGTCCTCCGTCGGAACGCCTGCGCTGGGTGGTCTGGCTGTGGCACTTGCCAAGTGTGCCATGGGCGGTCGTCTGGGGATGGATATCGATCTTGCAAAGATTCCTGCGGAAGCCGGACTCAGCGATGCCGAAATCCTCTTCAGCGAATCCAACAGCCGGTTCATTGTCACCTGCAAACCCGAAAAAGCTGCCGAACTGGAAAAAGCGCTTGCCGGATTTGATGTGGCGAAGATCGGTACGGTCACTGCTGACAGCGTCCTCAAGCTGAACGGCGCAAACGGTACGATTGCGATCGAGCTGGATCAGATGGTGGAAAGCTACAAGAAGACCCTTGCCGGCGTGTAAGAGTCAACCTGCAGAAAACAGATCGGGCTGCTGCAAATTTCTTGCGGCAGCCCGTTTTTTATATATTCTTTCGGGAATATTTTCTCAATTTTTGGGGCGGGAGATTTTTTTACCCGGGATACGCCATTCAGAAAGTTTTTTGTAAGAAATCGCCTGCGGTACGATCACATGCCGCAGGTTTTTGCAATCGTAAAACGCATCTTTATGAATGGTCTGCATCGAATTTGAAATTCTGATTTCGCTCAAATTGATACAGCTGATGAACGCATTTTTCTGAATTTCCTCCACCGTATCCGGCAGGGTGATCACTGTCAGCTCACGGCAATATGCAAATGCTTGAAAATCAATTTTTTTCAATCCGTTTGAGAAAACAATTTCGTACAATCCCCGGCACTTGTTGAAGGCATCTGTTTCGATCGTTTTTACACTTTCCGGCAGAACGATTTTGTTTAACCGGCTGCACCCGTAAAATGCGCCGTTTCCGATTGTCTCAATTCCTTCCGGCACTTCATAAGTCCCGGCGAGTGTCTGTGGGGCGAGAACCAATATTTTCTGCTTTTGATCGATCAAAACGCCATGCTCATCCAGAACAAAATTTTTCTGTTCCGGATCAAGGATCACCTCTTCAATTCCGAGCAGGGCTTTTCCACCGATTTTTTTCACACTGCGGGGAATTGTGATCTGTTGCAGACCGCTGTGCCAGAAGGCTCCTTCGCCGATCTCTTCCACGGAATCCGGGAGAGTGATCTCCCGCAGATTCTGGCAATTGTTGAAAAGATAAGCGCTTACGATCTTCAGATTTTTCGGCAGTTTGACTTCTTCCAGGTTGAAACAGCCTACGAAGGCTGCAATACCGATCTCTTCCACAGAGTCCGGGATTTCAATCTGTTGGAGCTGCGTGCAGCTCCGGAATGCGCCCCCACGGATGATTTTGACCTGGTCCGGGAACTCTACCGTCCGGATATAGTTTCTCTTGGATTTTATCAGGGTTTTTCCATCCGGTGTCAGGAACAGACCGTTGACTTCGATCCGGCCTTCTGTTTTTTTCTCATCCGGCTGTGCCTGTCCGGAAGCCTTTTTTTCCTGTGCGGTACAATACGCAAGGGCAAATGCGAACATCAGCAATGCAAAAAGGAATGGTGTATTTCGTTTCATAACTGTTTTTTCTCCTGAATATGATTGATTTTCCAATCTTAATATAAGCTGCTTTTCCGGGATGTCAAATCTTTTTCTTTACAAAACAATTTTTACTTCCCTGTCTGCCATAATGCTTTCCGGAGTGACAATACAATCCACCGCCCGGATCACGACTCCTGCTTGTGCTGCTTCCCGCAATGCCGCCCCGAAAGCGGGATCCATGGTATCATTGGGGTGCAGTTCCCGGATCTGTTTCATCTGGATAACAAAGAGTACATACGCGCTGATGCCCTGTTTTGCCAAAGCGGTCAATTCCCGGAGATGCTTTGCGCCCCGTTCGGTAGGGGCATCGGGAAAACGTGCAACGCCATCGGTTTCCAGTGTGACGCCTTTCACTTCCAGATAACTCGTTTTCCCGTCATCACAGATCATGAAATCGAAACGGGATTGCCCGCAGGTGACTTCCCGCCGGATAATGGCGTCTGGCGAAAACAGCCCGCTTCCCGGCAGCCATTCTGCGGCGATATCATTCGGGATCTGGGAATCCATATTGATGAGCAGACCGTTCTTGTCAACGGCAATCAGATCATACTTTGTCTTCCGTGAGGGATTATCCGA
>JAGAPM010000219.1 GCA_017623265.1 Lentisphaeria bacterium
CGCCATTTCTGCGATCTTGCCCTGATGCAGCGTAATACCGCCGATCAGCTGAACATCGAAAGGAACCATGTTCCATTCCAATTCATGTCCGCAGACCGGGAATGTTTTTCCGCAAAGTCTGCGACAGGCATTTTTGACCGTGGCAAATGCCTCAGGCAACAGGGAATCCAGCGATTCCCCCCGGGCAAAGCGTTCTTTGAACTCGGCAGTCTTATTGATCAGCTGCTCATCCGTGAGGCTTTGGTAAGACACTTCAATGTCGTTAATCTTCTTAACCAACGGCATCATGCGCTTGACCGCACGGGCAGAGGGACTGCCGAAAATTGTTTTCAGTAAAGATCCAAACATGGTCGGTACTTACCTTCCTTCTGCTCAGGACTTTGCGCCGGAACCCGGAGTTTCAATACACTTGCCTGCCTTGCAGAGGGGACATTCTTCCGGAAGCCATGTGGGCAGATCCAGCTTGATCAGGCTGAAGAAGGGGATCCCGTCAAAGGAAACTTTTCCAGCACTGCGGTCCGTGATAATGGCAACTGCCACAACTTCGCCGCCGAGAGACTTGACCAGATCAATGGTCTGCTTCACTCTACCGCCTTCAGTGACCACATCTTCCGCAACGATGATCTTTTCCCCCTTGCGGATAGAGAAGCCGCGCTTGAGGATAAGCTGATCGTTTTCTTTATCGGCAAAGATCGCATTGATACGCAGGGCACGGGCGACTTCCTGACCAACACTCAGACCGCCGACTGCCGGAGAGATAACCGTTTCAGCTTCGATTCCGGCTTCTTTGATCCGTTCTGCCAGCGTTGCGCAGAGGCGTTCGCCCAGCAGGGGATTGCGGAACACAAGTGCCGCCTGAAAAAAGTAATCGCTGTGCTTCTTGCTGCGGAGCTGGAAGTGTCCGTTCAGAAGTGCACCAGCCTGTTTGAAGGATTCAATGATTTCTGCATCTGTCATAGCCATGATGTATGTCTCCGTTTTCTTCGTTATGTTAATTTTTCTTTGATTTCTGTTTCAGCGGAATGTTTCAGCTGATGTAGGTTCGATCCAGAGGTGGAAATCCACTTTCCGATCACCCAGCTGAAGCGTAATGAGTGTATTGAGGCGGGTCAGCAGCATGGCATAAGGAAGTTTGACTTCCCCGCCCGGCACACAGACTGCCACATTGCAATCGCCGAGAATCGATTCGGCTTCCCGCAGGGAAAGAATCAGATTCATCAGTTTTTTGAGTTTTTCTTTCAGCTCCGGCTCAAACTCGTAAGGTCTGTGACATTCCGGGCAAAGAACCTGAAAATCATCTGCTGCGCACTCAAGAAGATTGAATTTCACAACACCGGAGCAGCCGGGCTCGACGCAGAGAAAATCCACCTGCGCCTTGCTGGAATTGATTGCGTTTTTATCTGCCATTTCTGTTATCCTGTTTTGAGTCTTTACAATTTTATATTTTTATAATATAGCACGTTTTTTGCGCATAGCAAATGATTTTCCGGCAACAAAAGCCAGAAACGGAAGATTTTTCAGTTTTCAATCGCAACTTCTTCAAAAATCGTATCATCCAGACACGCTTCCGGAAGGATCAGACCATCTGTTACCTTCAGTCCGATTCCCGAAACGGTCTTTTTCAAAGCCAGATCAATCAATTCAGTACAATAAATTTTGTCATCTTCTGCAAGGTTGAATTTCCAGTCAAAAGGTCTGCCGATGAATGTTTTTGCATTTACAGCAAACTGTTCCGGGTCAACATGTTTCAATCGAAATATCCCGATCAGGCTCGATTCTTTTACAAATATTTCCAATGAACAGATCCCGACTTGCCCGTTACCGGTAAGATCATCACCTTCCGCATGAAGCACATTGCAGGTTCCATCCTGATCGATCAGGACAATCCCGACATGAGAAAATCGTTGATCGACTGTGTTCCTTTTGCGGAAATATCCGGACCAGAGCCCTACCCCGGAACGCAAAATAATATCTCCGTTTTGGACATACTTCCGGACCGAAGACGGCTCCGGCGAAGACAGATCATTATGCCGGAAGCAAAAGGATACGAGAAAAGTAACTCCTCCAATAACAAGCAGCAAAAGAAGCAGTAATGCATAAAAAAAGCCGCGTTGCCACGGCTTTTTCAAATTCGTTTGATCAGAAGAAAAAATCACTTCTTTACATCAACTTTCCAGTCGCCATCGACCTTCTTCAGCGTAACCGGACTTTTTTCACCTTCCTGCCAAACTTTTGCGTTGTCGCCATCAATTTCTTCTTTAATAAACTTGGTGTTTTCCATATTGCGGCGCATTTCTTCCGCCTTTTCCTTGTCCTCGTTTTCTTTCAGCATGCCGACAATCATTGCGTTGAGAAAATGAACATTGGAGGTAGAATACTCGTTCGCTTTGTTGACGTCACCATCAAGCAGTGCTTTGTGCCATTTTTCCGTAACTTCGGTGGGGCTGTCAGAGCAACCGGCAACAAAGATCGTGCAAAAAACTGCAGCAATGGCGAGAATGAGTTTTTTGAGTTTCATGTTTGTTTTCCTTTCCGTTTTTGAGTTTCTTTTCTGCTTTTATTAAGGAATAAAATCACTTGACGATTTTCCATTTTCCTTCGATCTTGCTGACGGTAATATCCTCGTCCTTGAGGTCGCCATCATCCTGACGCAGCACATAATAGATTTTTGCAACATCTTCGGTTGCGTTCATATCGATTTTGATTACTTTCAGGCTTTTCAGTTCACGCTTATAGGATGCACTTTCACGGGCACGACGCACTTGCCATTCATTGGCTGCACGGCATTTAAAGCCTTCCACATAGCTGTTTGCCTTTTCCAGATCGCCCTCGATCCGTGCCTGGGTCCAAGCCTTCACAACTTCAACGGCATCCTCTTCTTCGGAAGTCATATCGATATCGTCGTTATTGATCATTGCGGCGGCAGCAGCCTGCTGTCTTGCGGCATCATCTTTGCACGCAGAAAGTCCGAAACCGAGGGCAGCCACACAGATCACAACACAGATTGCTTTCATTTTCATTGTTTTTTTCTCCTGATGTTCTTGGTTAAATATTTATCCTGTTTATTACGAGCAGATCCTTGCTACAAACGGGCGCAGCGGAGCGAGAGTCTTGCCAATGGAGAGGATGCCATCGCTGCCGGTAAAGGGCAGCGCTTTCCACGTACCGTCCGGCATCAGTTCTTCCACCGCCATGACGGAATCCGCCTTTGCGCTGGCGAGGTTCAAGCCGTCGATATCATCCAGCCCGATACCGATACCGAAAATCAGATCCGAGCCGTCCGGCAGTGTTCCGGTCTTGAGTGTCAGCAGGTCATCGCCGGGCAGATACCATGGCAGGGCATCCATGCGTTTGAAGATCTCCACCAGATATTTTTTGCGGGTCTCATTCAACACGCTGAACGCATTGAACCCATCCCAGACGCCAAAAAGATGCGCCGCCATAACCGCAACTTTGCCCCCTTCCGGATTGATGTGGAATGTCATACCTGCACCCATTTCCTCTTTCTCCGGACTGATGGCAGATTCTTTGTGATAGATCGTGGAAAGAACTTCCGTTCCGGGCAGCGGTTTCAGCTCGGAACAGCCGTTCGTAAAGAGGATATAATCGCCATTGGGTAACGACTCCAGCGTACAGTTCTTTGCCGTTTTTTCCTGCGCTTCCACCCCGATCAGATGGGCGAAACCGCGCTTGCAGATTCCGGCAGCCGCCACGCCATCCAGCACCACATTATGATGCTTGAGCAAGTATTCCAGACCGGCATCCGAATGGAACTTCAATTCACCGCCGGCAAGGGTCAGAGTTTCGCCCTTTTCCGGCAGGTCTTCCGCATAATGGAACTGGATCGGCAGCCCCATTTTGCCCAGAACCAGCGATTGCCACGGATGGGCAAAAATGCCGTA
>JAGAPM010000220.1 GCA_017623265.1 Lentisphaeria bacterium
GACAAAGGAAAGCAATATCGCAACGGTTCAGCATTTCACGGCGTTTTTCGGTATTTTTACGATCTTCATCCGAGAGGGTAAGCAATTCAATATCCGCCCGTTCTGCGAGGCGCTCATAGATCCGCAAACCGGTAGTTCCGGCGCGACCGTCAATAAAAATCTTCTTCATCCGACATTCTCCCAAACCTGCATTTCAGCTCTGTTTTCCAGTGTCAATATAACACGAAATGTCGTTTTGTCAAGCGAGATCTGAAGAATCTGCTATTTTATTGATACTTTTTACTGTTGCCACATAATCGGGAATCGACACCAAATCTTTTTTCCGGGCGGCAATGGCTTTTGCTTTCCCGCCGTCACCGTAAAGCAGATCGGCGATTGTCAAGGCGGCGAACTGGGAATTGACCACATAGGCAGCGTGAGGATCGGAGATCCGGAAATCGATACCATGTGCGGTTCCGGCACAACCGGGTGCATAGGCGTGAACCGCCGGGACGACGGTGGCGACATCCCCCATATCGGTACAGCTGGCGTAAAAATGATCATTATTGCCGAAAAACGCTCCGGGTGCAAGATATTCCACGGTCTCTTTCATGCTGTCCCCCAGCATTTTATCATCGTAAAGGGGCATGCAGCCAAGAACGGTTTCAATGGTAACTTCACACTCGGCGGCTTTTGCAGCGTGCATCACGATCTTATCAAAACGCTCATTCAGTTTGACCAGTTCATCCATGGTCGGCGCCCGGAGCATGTATTCCGCCGTGACTTTATCCGGAATGATATTGACCGCATCGCCGCCGCCGGTAATGATGCCGTGGATCCGGAAGTATTGGCTGTATCCCAACGATTCCCGCAGCAATCCGATGGCATGAAGTGCCAGGTTTGCCCCGTTCAGCGCATTCACTCCCTCCTGCGGGATGGCGGCATGACAACTCTTCCCCCGGAACGTGATCTGCTTGTTCAGGCAGCCGTTGTGATCGTAATAGCCGAATATGGTGGAAATGTGGTTCATGAACGCCATATCCACATCATCGAACACGCCTTCACAAATCAGTTGGGATTTTCCGGAGATGGAGCATACTTTTCCCTCCGACATCAATTTTTTGCGATAGACATTTCGATCATCTCTTCCGCAGGAGTTGCAATAAGGGCGATCTTTCCGCAGAGGGAGTCCAGAATACCGGATTTCAACAGCCCGGTTGCCACCCCGACAAGGGTCGCCGCACTGCAGTTATGTCCACAGGCATGAGCAGCACCGGTAACCGGATCACATTCCGGATGATTGGGCAGAACCAGACTGTCCATCTCGCCAAGAAATGCCACGGTGGGACCGGGTCTGCCGGTATCAATATCAGCGCGGAAGCCGGTCATGGCAAGTCCGGTTTTGACTTCCAGTCCCAGCGCCCGGAGTTTTTCCACAAGATATGCAGAAGTTTTCACCTCCCGATAGCCCGGTTCCGGATTTTTCCAGATATGTTCCCCGATCGCAATGAGTTCTGCACTTGCTTCTTCCACGGCATTACGGACTGCCGCACGCACTTCATCAAGACTTTTCATTCTCTGCTCCTTCATTCCGGTTGATTCATTTCCGGTACTATAGCATAACTCGTCTTCGATGCAAGAAAAAAACTTGTCTATTCTCTTGAAATGCGACAGAAATATTGTATATTAACCATAGTAATCTATGCACGAAAGAAAAACCGGAAAAGCGCCATGACACCTACAGTATTTTTTCTGATTCTTGCCTCCGTTCTGCTTCATGCCGGCTGGCATTTTCTCAGCAAGCAGCAGCGGGGCGGGATGGCATTTTTTCTTCTGATCTCTTTTGGAAGTTTTGCCATCACCCTGCCCTTCACACTGTGTTCAGGGGTGGATTTTACCATGCTGCCGCCGAAATTCTGGCTGTTTGTCATGTTGGGTGGACTTTGCGGGGTCATTTGCAACTCTGCGCTCTCTTTCGGCTACCGGATCGCCGATGTTTCATTGGTCTATCCCATGGCACGGGCACTGCCGGTACTGCTGACTGCATTCATCACAGAGCTGCTCTACTTTATCCTCGGATACGGTGCGCCGCTCGGAATTGCGGGGATCATCAGCATGCTGGTGGTCTTTGCCGGCTGTCTGATCATGCCGCTGAAAGATTTCCGGAGCATTACGCCGCAGCACTATCTGAAAAATAAAGCCATGCCATGGATCTTTCTGGCGGCACTGGGGACGACCGGATACACGGTTTTTGACAAGATCGGTCTTGACCTTCTCCTAAAGCACAGCGGAGCTGAAAATATGATCCTCGGCTCCTGTGCGTATTCCACCATGCGGGAAATCTTCCTCTTCACCTTTCTTTTCATTGCAGTTCTGCTGATTCCCCACGAGCGTGCCGGTCTGAAAAAAGATCTGCCGAAACAATGGCTTGGTTATATTTCCGGTTTTTTTGCAGCGGCGGCGTACATTTTGGTATTGCTTGCCATGCACATGGTGGAAAATGTCAGTTACATTCAGGCTTTCCGCCAGATGAGCCTGCCGGTGGGGGTTTTTCTGGGGGTGTTTTTCCTGAAGGAAAAAGCGGGGCTGCCGAAGATCACCGGTCTGTTTCTGATCGTTGCCGGTCTTGCCGCTGCGGCGCTCTGGAAATGAAAAATTCTATTTTTTGCCTTCTCTGCCCTTGACTTTTGTTTCCGGCGGGTTACATTAGGTTTCAGATTATGCAAACATGAAAAAAACTGTAACAGTTTTATGTAAAATCTGTTTTATTTTTCTGTTTGGAATGTGTTGTTGATTAATATTGATTGAAATAATAATAAACAAATTACAGTAAGGAGGAAAAAACATGCCTTCCAATGAGTGGTTGTTGATCACGGTCGGTGCGATCCTGGTGAACAACGTGGTGCTTTCACGAATCCTTGGGATCTGCCCGTTCCTCGGAGTATCCAAACGCCTGGAAACGGCGCTGGGAATGTCCGGTGCGGTCGTTTTTGTCATGACGATCGCCTCGTTTGTAACAGCAGTGCTTTATCAGCTTTTATTGAAAACCGAGCTGACGATTGCCGGTCGTGCGGTGGATCTTTCCTTCACGCGCATTCTTTTATTTATTGTGGTGATCGCCTCTCTGGTTCAGATCGTGGAGATTCTGCTCAAGAAATTCAGCCCGAAGCTGTACGCCGCGCTGGGGATCTATCTGCCGTTGATCACCACGAACTGTGCGGTGCTGGGGGCAGCGGAATTGAACGCAAAAGTGGGACGCGGCATTATTGAGTCCACCGTATTCGGCTGCGCCACGGGTGTCGGGTTCGGTCTTGCGCTGCTGCTTTTTGCCAGTCTGCGTGAGCGATTGGAACTTGCCAAAGTTCCGAAAGCATTTCAGGGAACAGCCATTGCGCTGATCACGGCAGGGATCCTTGCCATGGCGTTTATGGGCTTCTCCGGTCTGGTCAAATAAGGAAAGGGATTGAACATGTTGGAAATCATATTGATCTCTGCGGGTGTGGTTGCGGTTCTGGGGTTGGTCCTCGGTCTGCTGATTGCGGTCGCCGCCAAAAAATTTGAAGTCAAAACAGATCCGCGTATTGAAGAAGTCCAGGAACTGCTCCCCGGTGCCAACTGCGGTGCCTGCGGTTATGCGGGTTGTGCCGACATGGCAAACGCCATTGTTACAAAAGGCGTTGCGCCTTCCACCTGCCCCGTTACCAGCGAAGAAAAACAGGCGGAAATCGCTAAAGTGCTTGGTCAGGAAGTGGGTGAAGCAAAGGAAAAGATGGTTGCAGTTGTCTTCTGCGGTGGCTCCATCTCCCGCGCCGGACGCAATGCCCAGTATAACGGCGTAATGGACTGCCGCAGTGCCTCGATCGTGGCAAACGGCGGTGGAAAAGCCTGCCGGTACGGCTGTCTCGGGTTCGGATCCTGTGCGAGAGCATGCCCCTTCGGTGCCATTGAGATGCGCGATGGTCTGGCAGTTGTCCACCCGGAACTCTGCAGGGGATGCGGAAAATGTCTGGGGATCTGCCCCCGCAAACTGATCCGTCTTGTGCCTGCCAAAGCAAAGGTTCATGTGTATTGCAATTCGCTGGATAAGCCCCAGC
>JAGAPM010000221.1 GCA_017623265.1 Lentisphaeria bacterium
TATGGGCTTGCCCATAGGTTATGGATTTACCCACGATTTTGCGCTCTGCAGGAGCGCGGGAGCCGTCAGACATTTCCACCGTCTCCAGCACGCCTTCAGCGTGCAAATGGTATGGTATCTCTCTTTGACCTATGGGCAAGCCCATAGGCTATCATCCGGCACGCCTTCAGCGTGCTTGTTTTACACTCAAAAAATAAGAAACAGAGCTGCGCATACTCTCTTTGACAGTTTTGCAACAGCCCCTTTCCCCGCAATCCCCCCGCAATCCTTTCCCTTAAAGAATACTGTCGCCCTGTTCTTCCAGCGTACCGTCGGCAATGGCGCCGCGGATCCGTTCCATGAGGGAGAGGAAATAATGGAGATTGTGGATCGTGAGCAGCCGGATGCCGAGAATCTCATCCACGTTCAGCAGATGGCGCACGTATGCCTTGGAGAAATTCCGGCAGCAGTAGCAGCTGCAGCGGGGATCCAGGGGTTCATCCAGCACTTCCCGGTACCGGGCGGCTTTTGCCTGAACGTTGGTGCCGCCCCGGAGGAATGCGGATCCGTGCCGTGCCAGACGGGTCGGCATCACGCAGTCGAACATATCGATCCCCCGCTTGACGCCTTCCAGAATCTGTTTCGGGGTTCCGACGCCCATCAGGTATCGGGGTTTATCTTCCGGCAGATAGGGTGCGGTCCATTCCATGGCGTGGAACATTTCCTCTTCTTTTTCGCCCACGGAGACGCCGCCGATGGCGTAGCCGTTGAAGTCCAACTTTACCATCTCCTGCACAGCCCGTTCCCGCAGATCTTTGAACACGCTGCCCTGAATGATCCCGAACATCTGCTGTCCATCGTTCAGGGGCTGATTGCGGGACATATCCGCCCAGCGCAGGGTGATCTCCAGCGATTTTTCCGCCGCTTCGTGGGTGCAGGGGTAGGGGGTACATTCATCGAACGCCATCACAATATCCGAGTTCAGATTCCGCTGGATCTTAATGGATTCCTTCGGGCCGAGGAAAAAGCGGGATCCGTCGATATGCGAGGCAAACTCCACGCCGTCCGGCTTCATCTTGCGGAGGGGGGAGAGGCTGAACACCTGAAATCCGCCGCTGTCCGTCAGGATCGGGTGCTGCCAGTTTTCAAATTGATGCAGACCGCCGGCTTTGGCGATCAGTTCATCCCCCGGACGCAGAAACAGGTGATAAGTATTGCCCAGAATGATCTGCGCACCCAGCTCTTCCAGTTCGTACGGCGCCATGGCTTTGACGGTTGCTCTGGTCCCGACGGGCATGAAGACAGGGGTGCGGATCGTGCCGTGAGGCGTTTCCAGCAAACCGAGCCGGGCGTTGGAGCGGGGCGATTTTTTCAATAAGGTGTAATGTGAGATCATGCGTTCACCATCATTCCAGCATAAAGTTGAGCGACCTGTTCTGCGGTGAAGTCCAGCGCCAGAGCGATCTCTCTTGCGAAGTCGAAGGAGGCGCCGGGACCTTTGCCGGTCACAAGATTTTCTGTCCGCAGTGCCGGATCGCCGGAGAACTTCAGCGTTTCCGAGCCGGAAAGACCTTCGCAGCCGGGGTAACCGGTCACTGCTCTGCCGTTGATGATCCCCGCACATTCCAGAACGATCGGCGCCGCACAGATGGCGCAGCACAGTTTGCCTGCCGAGTTCCGCTGACGCAGGACCTCTGCCAGATCAGCATTGTCCCGCAGATTGGTTGCACCGGGCAGACCGCCCGGCAGGATCACGGCGTCGGCTGCAGAGAGATCCGTATCTTTCACAAGAGCGTCACATACGAGCCGGAACCCGTGAGCGCCGGTGACCTGCAGTTGATCCAGTCCGGCAAGAATGACCCGGCATCCCAGTCGTTTCAGTACATCGGCGGGAGTCAGCGCCTCGATTTCTTCAAAACCATCGGCGAGAACGATCACGGCTGTTTTCTGCATGGCGGTTCCTTTCTGTTTTTCTTGATCTGATCCATGTCCAGCTGAAATTTACAACTCTTTTCTGTTTTTTCAAGTGGAAAGGGTTGCTTTTTTCTCGCTCTATTGTATTTTACTGACGAAAGGAATCACGCAATGTCTGCAGATGATCGAACAAATTCCCAACTGAAGTTGCTTCTCCCGGATGGCTCCCCGCTGATCTGCCGGGTCCGTACTTCGGCGCGTGCAAGAATGATCCGGATCCGGATCCTGCCGCCGGAGGGGGCAGTGGAACTGGTCCTGCCCCGCCGTGCCGATCCCGAAGAAGCAAAACGCTTTGCTCTTTCCAAAATGGATTGGATCATGCGCGCGAGAGATACCATGCTTCAGCAGAATACCGTAAAAAACAACGGCAGAACGGAAGACCGCTTCCCTCGTTCCCTGCCGCTCCGTTATCTGGGCGGCGATATGCCGGTGGAGTATGTTTTCAGACCATGCTCATGGACCGCCGCAAAGTGCGACCCGGAAAAACGCCGGATCATTGTCACTGGAAATGTACTTGACCCGGATCGCGTCCGGGAGGCTCTCCGGGATATGCTCAAACGCTGTACTGCCGATTTCCTGATCCCTCATTTTCACGGGCTGGCGGAAAAGTTCGCTTTCTCACCCGGAAATTGTACGATCCGGATCCAGAAGGGACGCTGGGGAAGCTGCTCGGCAAAAGGCGGCGCCATTTCTCTCAATGCCATGCTCCTGCTGCTGCCGGAGAATATTGTGGAATATATCCTGATCCACGAGCTGTGTCACCTCCGTCAGATGAACCATTCGGAACGGTTTTGGAAGGAGGTTGAAAAGTATTGTCCGGATTTTTTGAAACGGCGTCGGGATTTGCGGAAACTGGAAAAATATTTGATGGTATATTTCTGCGAAAACTGACAAAACTGATAAAAATATTGCAAATGAGAATCGTTCCTGCAATGTCAAAAACTTGTTCTGAACTGATCTTTTTTTGACGTATCTCATTGAAAAAAATTTTTTCCCAGCACAACTGAAAAATTTTCTAACTTTTTTCAAAAATGGACTTGACTTTTTGCTGTTGTGCATTCCGGATTTTGTCTTTTTCAAAAAAGTGTTTTCAGCACGAATTTTGCTAAATCAACAGTTTTGAAGAGGTTCGGCGGGAGTCAAGAGGGTTTTGGAAAAATATTTGTAAAAAATTTTCAGAAAATCACTTGAGAAAAGAGCCTTTTGGTGGTAAATTGTAGTATGTTGATAACACGGCAGAAAATTCGGACCGGCCGGGTACATTCTGTGTTCCTGCCTGCGGAAGTTTTTGTTTGACGCGTGGCGTATCCGGAGACGGGTCATCGGCATTTGCTGCGCCGTGTGACATCAGCAGAGCAGGTAATTAATTTAACAGAAAATCAAAAGAAAAACAATGGAAATGACGGTAACAGACGTTCAGCGCCTGTGGGGTGATGCTTGCGCTTATATCATAAGCAAATCTTCCTCGCTGTACGAAATATTTTTCAAAGGTGTAGTCGCATTATCTCTGGAAGATGGCGAACTCCTCCTGGGGATCGATAATGATTTCCTCGGGGGATGGATCATGGAGAACGAGCAGGCTTGCACGCAGCTGCAGGAAGCTATTACCTATGCTTTCGGGGAGCCGTACCGCTTCCGTTTTGAGTACGGTTATGTGGTAGATAAAAATTCTGCCGCAACAGACGAAAGCCTTTACGATCAGTCGGAACCCGTTGTTGCGGAACCGGTTGCAGTGGAGGAGTCTCCGGTTGCAGCCGCTGCTCCTCATGAAGAAAATGAACTGGAAGGGCTGGTTCGTGTCACGGCTGAAAAATGCCTGCCCGAAAATACCTTTGAAAACTTTGTGGTCGGCGAAGAAAACCGTTATGCTTATACTGCCGCCACCACCGCAGTCAAATCGCCCGGTATGTGGAATCCGCTTTACATCTACGGCGGATCCGGTATGGGAAAAACCCATCTGATCCAGGCGGTCGCAAACGAAGTCGTCTCGCAGAAACGGGATGCAGTCGTCCGCTATGTGACCTGCGAAGAATTCCTGAACGAATATGTTACTTCCCTCCGCAGCAAAACGGACTTCAAGTTCCGGGAGCGTTTCCGCAACGTGGACCTGCTCCTGATCGATGACGTTCACTTCCTCAGCGGAAACAAGGTGCAGCTTCAGGAAGAATTTTTCAATACATTCAACTCGCTGCACAATGCCGGAAAACAGATCATTCTGACCAGCGATAAACAACCTTCGGACATCCCCGGTCTGGAGAAACGGCTGGTCTCCCGCTTCCAGTCCGGAATGACGATGCAGATCACCGAATCCACCTTCGAAACGCGTCTGGCGATCCTCCGTCAGGTGCAGGATTCTATGACATGCAAGTTCCCCGATGCGGTCCTGAATTTCCTCGCAGCGCGGATCACATCCAATATCCGTCCTCTCAAGAGTGCTCTGGTCCGGCTTTCCGTCTTTGCCGCTGCCGGCATGGAGATCACCGTGGAACGTACCGGCGAGCTCCTGAGCGACCTGTTGGATAAGGAAGCAGAAGAAAAGAACAGCCGTCTTACCATTACGGAGATCCAGAAAGCCGTGGCGGAATATTTCGATCTGCAGGTGCGGGATCTGACCGGAAAGGCGCGTCCCCAGAAGATTGCGGAAGCACGTATGATCGCCATGTACCTCTGCCGGAAACTGACCGGAAATACCCAGCAGGATATCGGGGCGGCATTCGGTGGCAGAACTCATTCCACCGTTCTGCATGCCATCAATCAGATCGAACAGGATTCTCAGAAAAACGAAGACCTGAAACATAAAATTTCCAATCTGCAGCGGCGTCTCCAGTTCAGCTGATCACAGATCAGATGCGGTGCGCCCGGAAAGTAAGGTGAACCATGGCAAGCGCAAACAGCAAACGGAAATACGCCGATCTTCATTCTCACACGCCATTGAGCGGACATGCTGCCGGTGAGGCGGAAGAATATGCCGCACAGGCAATCGCTGCCGGATTGGCTTTTTACGGTTGCAGTGATCACTTCCCCCTGCCGGAAGGTTATCCCACTCGCTGCTGCATCCCATTCGAGCAATATCCCCTCTACCGCGATAACTGGATGCCCCGTCTCCGCAAGACGCTGGAAGGGTCCGGCGTGGAACTCCTTTACGGTACGGAATGCGATTTCCTCCCCGGACGCATGGAACGCACCCGCCCTGCCATGGATGCGGAACCCTTTGACTACCGGATCTCCTCCATCCATTTCATTGATGAGGTCCCCGTCGATAACACCCCGGAGGAATGGGATGCTGTGGGCGGAGCGGAGCAGATGTGGAGTCTTTATGCCGAACGGATGGCACAGATGGTCAGCGAAGGAAATTTTGAGATCATCGGTCACATGGACCTGCCGAAAAAGTTCAATGTCTATCCCGCCGACCGGTCAAAATATGTGTTGGCAATGCATGATATCCTCAAAGTCGCCGCAGAAAAGGGGATCTGTATGGAACTCAA
>JAGAPM010000222.1 GCA_017623265.1 Lentisphaeria bacterium
ACGATGGCAGATCTCTCCAACGCATGGTGCAGAAACGGCGTCACCCTCGTCCGTCAGGTGTACGATGGTATGAAGATCTACCCTCTCCTCGCAGACGATGCCGGACGCTTCTCCGTGATCTGTGATGTTCAGCAGCTGATCGCCGAAATCGATGATCTGGCAGAAACATACCGCACCGCAAAAGAAATCATCAACGCATACCCGGATTCCGTCGCAGCCGAACAGCTCCGCAGTATGCTGGAAATCGGCGAAGAAGAAAAAATCCTCTTCCCCGATGAAACCAAACAGGAACTGACCGACTGGCTGAAACAGGTCCGGTAACCATCAGAGAAAATACGCGCAGAACAACGGGCGCGGACGCTCCCCGTTCAGCGTTGAGCTGAACGGGGGCTTTTTTTTGCGCCGGCGGCAGCAGCAATGCCGCCGCCGGTGCAAAAAAAGCGCGTCATCCGGAGGCGTTCCCGCCCCGGATGACGCTGCGTCCGCGCCCGTGTCTTCTGCGCTGTCCCGTCCCGATGCGTTATCAGATAAAGCTCTTGAGGAATGTGATCTCCAGTTCCAGACCGTCTTTGTAGGCACGCATCCGTTCCTGCAATGCGGTACGGATCTCGGCTTCGGTCATGCCGTACCGGTGGGGGATCAGCAGATGGAAGGAGAGACTGACCACCTCGCCCGCTTCGTCCTTGCCCAGACGGAAGTCATAGAGTTTCAGTTCGCTGTCGAATTTTGCCACCTCATTTTCCATGCGGCTGCGCCAGTAGATCACTTCCGGATTGGACTTGCTGTACGGATCGCCATGCAGGAGCAGATGAACGGGGAGCGACTGTGCCACAACAACTTCCGCATTTTCCAGAATATCGTGTGCGGAATAGCGGTCTCCATCGCAAGAGATCTCGGCGTGTGCCGTCACGTAGTAGGAATTTTCCCCGTAATTGTGGATCATGATGTCATGCACGCCGTCGATCCCGGGACAGGCAAGGATGGTCTCCCGCAGTTTGGTGACCAGTTCCGGATCGGGCGGCTCGCCCAGCAGTTTATTGACGGTATCTTTCAGCACCCCTGCCCCCGCCCAGAGGATCAGCAGGGCAACGATGATCCCGGCGCATCCGTCCACGGGAAAATCAGTGAATCGGGAAACAATGAGGGCGGCGATCACCAGACCGGTGCCGAGACAGTCGCTGAGGCTGTCATAAGCAGCCGCCCGGACCACGTCCGACTTGATCAATTTTGCCACTTTCCGGTAGAAGAAGAAGAGCCAGCACTTCACCAGAACGGTTGCAGAAAATATGACAATCATCACGGTACTGACATCAAGTTTTTCCGGATGGAACAGAGAGGCAATGGAATCTTTCAGGAAGCTGACACCGAGTCCCACGATCAGCAGCGCCACGACCAGCCCCGCAACATACTCGGTACGCCCGTGTCCGAAGGGATGTTCCGCATCCGGCGGCTGACTGGAGATGCGGAAACCCACCACCGTAATGATGCCAGATCCTGCATCGGAAAGGTTGTTCACGGCGTCCGCTGCAACGGCGATACTGCCGGTAAAAATGGCAAGAATGACCTTCACGATCACGAGAAAAATATTACAGATGATCCCCACGATCCCGCTGACGATCCCGCACCGGGTCCGGGATGCCGGAGAAAGCTCTTTTCCCATGCCGGGAACGGTCCATTTCAACAACAAACTGGTCAACATGTTTACAGCTCCTTTCGTATTCACCAAAAGATAGCACAAAACCGGAAAAAATCAACCGGAGAAATAAAATCTACCCTTTTCTACCAAAAATCTCTCATTTTCAATCAATCCCCTCTTGACATTTCGCGCGCAAGGGTATATAATTTTAGTGTAATATATAATAATAACCAAAAGAGCCTGCGGGCGAAAGGTGGAAAACATGAGCAAGAAGCGGAACAAGGTGGAGATCTTCAAGCTGGAAGATCGTGTGCTCTTTGAAGCGGGAGCAGTAATACAGGCAGCCGAAGCGGCAGCCGCAGATCAGGCGAATAACGACGCAGCGGCGGCGGATGCAAACGCAACCGGCGATGCAGAAAATACAGAGAGCGAAAGCGCGGAAGCGGCTCTCGCTCAAATTCCGGGAATGGATTCTTTGGATGCTGTCACTGACAGCATCCCTGCTGCAGCAGGGAGCGATGATAGTGCGGAATCTCCGGACGCCATCGCTTTTGTCGATGCACCGGTCGCCTCTTCCGAAACTTCCGAACGGATCCTTGTTGTGCTGAACTCCTCCGTTGCGGATGCGGACAGCATCGTAAACGACCTGGGCGACAACGTGGAAGTCCTCCGCCTCACTTCCGGCACCGATGCCCTTGACACCATCAATGACTACCTTGACGAACACGCAGGCACCAAATATTCCGCCATCCACCTTGTGTCCCACGGTTCTGAAGGCTATATCACCCTGAACGGCGAAAAGATCGACTCCACCACGATCAATCCCGCCGACTGGAAAGCCATCGGGGAACACCTGACCGATGATGCCGACATCCTTGTTTACGGCTGCGACACTGCCAAGTCTGACGAAGGCAAAGCGCTGGTCCAGACCATCGCCAACCTGACCGGCGCAGACGTTGCCGCTTCCATCGACTCCACTGGTGCCAACGGCGACTGGGATCTGGAATACCGTTCCGGTCTTATCGAAGCCGCCACACTCACCCCGCAATATTCCGGCAGACTTGCCGCAGAAATCACCGTGACCATTGACGGCGTTAATGACTTCACCGAACTGCAGACCGCCATCACGGATGTGGAAGACGGCGGTACCATCAAGTTTGCGGTCGATCCGGCAGCCTTTGCCGAAAATATGG
>JAGAPM010000223.1 GCA_017623265.1 Lentisphaeria bacterium
AATGAGAGAGATACAGGGGAATGTTGAAGTCATGCAGACACTGCACGATATTCCGGGTAAGTCCGGAGGGATGAGGCATGATCTCCACCACCGCCTTGACTTTGATCCCGCACCACTGGAGACGCCGCGCCATGATCAGCCCGATATCGCCGGAGCCTACAATGACGGCGGATGTACCCGGCAGAAATCCTTCGCAGTTCAGGAGTTTCTGGGCGGCGCCGGCTGTGAACACACCGGCAGGCCTTGTGCCGGGGATCCCGAGATTGCCCCGGTTCCGTTCCCGGCAGCCCATGGCGAGGATCACGGTCTTTGCCGTAATCTTTCTGGAACCGTATTCCTTGGATCGCAGCTCCAGTTCAAAGGTGCCGTCTTCCAACTTTTTCAGGTCGGTCACTGTGCTGCAGAGAGCAAATTCCGCTCCGGCGGAAACGGCTTTTTCCGCTGCCCGTTCCGCATATTCCGGTCCGGTCAGTTCTTCTTTGAAGCAATGGAGACCGAAACCGTTATGGATGCACTGGCGGAGGATCCCACCTGCCCGGTCCTGACGGTCGATCACCAATGTATTGAATCCGGCTCCGGCGGTTTCGGCAGCAGCGGCAAGACCGGCAGCTCCGGCGCCGATCACGGCAACATCGTAAATATCTCTGTTCACCATCTTCATCATGCTTTTACCTCCAGCGAGCCGAGTTTCCCGGCAATGATCTTGGAGCCGCCGCCCCGTTTGGTCAGCTCTTCCACGCTCAAGCCCGTTTCCCGGCTGATGATTTTCAGAATCTCTACTGCGCAGAAGCCGCCCTGACACCGTCCCATGCCCGAGCGGGTATGAAACTTGATCCCGTCCACTGTGGTATGCCCCTTCCGGATCGCTTCCACAATCTCCGCTTCCGAGATCTTTTCGCAACGGCAGACGATCCGGTTCCAGGCGGGATCGTCCGGATCGATCTTATAATTTTTTATCCGTTCGCCTGTTTTTTCTTTCAGTTCAAGACCTTCTTTTTTCAGCAGGTCCATTACATATTCCCCGATTGCCGGAGAGGCTGTCAGACCGGGAGACTGGATCCCCGCAACCTGAATAAATGCCGGGATCATCTTGGAGGGTTCAATGTAAAAGTCTTCCGTTTCCAGTACGGGGCGCAGACCGGCAAAAGAGGTGATCAGATCCCGCAGCGAAACACCGTTGATCATGTCATTCACCTGCGCTGCGATCCGTTTGAGATGGCTGGATGTTGTTTCGGTATCTTCCTTATCTTCAACCAGATCTGCCGTCGGTCCGATCATGGTCGTGCCGCCGGCGGTGGGGATGACCAATACGCCTTTGGAGTGCTTGGTCGGCACCGGGAAAAGAACATGTTCCGGACGGCATGCGCTGGTCTTATCCAGCAGATATTCCTCACCTTTCCGGGGGATGATATGGAATTCTTCGCCGCCGCAGATCCGGGAGATCTCATCCGCATAAAGTCCGGCGGCATTCACCACATATTTTGCCTGAACGGTTCTGCCGTCGGCACTGGTCAGCGTCCAGACACCGTTTTCATATTTTCCGGCGCAGACTTTGAAATTGTAAGAGACATCCACGCCGTTTTTAACGGCAGATTCCACAAGACTGAATACATATCCATACGGTTCGATCGTGCCCCCGTCCGGGGCTAAAAATCCGCCGCAAACAGCATCGTTCAGTTTCGGTTCCAGTTCCAGCATCCGGGTGCGGTCGCAGAGTTCCAGATTGGTCACTCCGTTATCCAGTCCCCGCTGATAAAGTTTTTTTACTGTTTCCAGCTGTTCTTCGCTGTACGCTGCAACCAGGATCCCGCACTTGTGGTACGGAAATCCAAGTTCTTCATGCAGAACATCAAAGAGCTTGTTCCCGCGCAGTTCCAACTTCGTTTTCAATGAGTCAGAAGGATGGTGAAAGCCTCCATGCACGATTCCGGAGTTTGCCTTGGATACCCCGAAAGCGGCATCTGCTTCCTTTTCCAGCAGAATCGTTTTGCTTTCCGTGTGGGAAAGCTGCCATGCAGTTGCCGCTCCGCAGGCCCCTGCACCAACGATGGCTGTATCGTAGATCATGACTGTTTCTCCTTGTTTGTTTAGCTCAATGTTTACTAATATAAAACTATATCTTAAAAAATCAAGCCTTATTCCCTTTTTTTATGCTTTTTTCTTTGCTTTTTTCCGATACAAGTAATATAGTACCAGCGAATATCATGCAACAAAGAAAGCACTCTTACAATGGACTATGACCAAAAAAGTACAGATCTCGGTTTCGCACAGCTGGACCTGGACCGGGTACGCCGCCGGGGCTGTCCCGAAACGGTATTCTGTCAGGGAAAATCGCCGGAACAGATCGCAGTGATCTTTGAACGGTTTGCCGAGTTCGGACAGCGTGTTCTCGGTACCCGTGCCACGCCGGAACAGTTCGAATATTTGCAGAAACGGCTGCCGGACCTTCAATATTATGAAACGGCACGCCTGCTGACGCTGGGACCGTGTCAGGGGGAAACGCCGGTGGGGGCAGTTGCGGTCTGCTGTGCCGGGACCAGTGATCTGCCCGTGGCGGAGGAGGCGGCGATGACGGCAGAATTTTTCGGTGCCCGTGTGGAACGGTTGTATGATGTGGGGGTTGCCGGTCTGCACCGTCTGTTGGCAAAAGAGGAAAAACTGCGCAGCGTTAATGCTGTGATCGCTGTGGCTGGGATGGAAGGTGCGCTGGGAAGTGTGGTCGCAGGACTGGTTTCCGTGCCGGTGATCGCTGTGCCGACTTCCGTCGGGTATGGGGCGTCTTTTGAGGGAATCGCACCGCTGCTGACGATGCTGAACTCCTGTGCCGAGGGAATCAGCGTTGTGAATATTGATAATGGTTTCGGGGCAGGGTATCTGGCTGCCCAGATCAATCGGCTGATTGTGAATGGAGGTCCTGCAAAATGAAAAAAATCCTGTATCTTGAATGTGCATCCGGTATCAGCGGAGATATGTTTGTTGCGGCAATGGCGGATCTTGGTGTGGAGCGTACCGGACTCCTTGCCATGTTGGAAAAAATGCAGTTGGAACATGTGTCCTTCAAACTGGAAAAAATTTGCAAAAACGGTTTTGCCGGAACGGATTTTATGGTGGAGATACATCATCACCACGACCATCATCACCACGACCATCACCACCACGAACACCGGAACCTTGCAGCTGTTCTGGATGTGATCCGGCGGGCGGAACTTCCGGATCGGGCGTATGCTCTGGCTGAAAAGATCTTTACGATCGTAGCGGAAGCAGAAGCTGCGGTCCACGGAAAAGCGATCGATGATGTTCATTTTCACGAAGTCGGTGCGGTGGATTCCATTGCGGACATTGCTGCTGCAGCGTATTGTGCAGATCAGTTGTGCGTGGATGAGGTGATCATCACATCTCTTGCGGAAGGGACCGGTTTCGTTCATTGTGCCCACGGTGACTTGCCGGTACCCGTTCCCGCTGTGCTGAAGATCGCCGAAAAATATGCTGTCCCTCTGCGCCGGACCGATGAAAATGGAGAAATGACGACCCCGACCGGGATCGCAATTGCTGCCGAATTACGGACACAAGCCGTTTTGCCGGAAAAGTATGTGATCCGGAAGACCGGTATCGGGTTCGGAAAAAAGGAATTCAAACGACCCAATCTTCTGCGGGCGATGCTGCTGGAAGAGCAGACGGCGGAAAGCAGCGCCGATGACCGGATCATGCTGATCGAGACCAATCTGGACGATTGTACCGGTGAACAGATCGGGCTGGCGTCCGGCAAACTTTTTGATGCCGGGGCGAAAGACGTTCACACGATCCCCTGTTACATGAAGAAAAACCGGCCCGGTATTCTGCTGCGGGTGTTGTGCGATCCGGCAAACTGCGCTGAAATGGAACAGATCATTTTCCGGGAAACAACAGCGATCGGACTGCGGAAACAATTGATCGAACGGGTTTGTCTGGAGCGGACGGTATCCGATGTCCGGTTGCCGGTCGGACCGGTGGCGGTGAAGCGTTCCCGTTGGAATGGCGGTGTGATCTGCTCACCGGAATATGAAAGCGTCAAAGCTCTGGCGGAAAGATCCGGAATCCCGTTCTGTGACCTTTACAAGCAGGCACAGAGCCTTGCGGAGTTGGAAGAAAAATGAGTGCCGCTCTGCTTGATCTGCTGCGCAGCCGTTGCCGGAATGGGGCGGCTCTTGCGTTTTCGGGTGGGTGTG
>JAGAPM010000224.1 GCA_017623265.1 Lentisphaeria bacterium
CACCCATGTTGTAGCCGCAGAAGGGCAGCATGGCGAACGGGTCGCGGCGGACAGTACCTGCCTTGACGTCCAGAGCAGCGGCGGTCACTTCGGAACCGACCGTGGAGCCGATGAACACGCCGTGTTCCCAGCTCATGGACTGGTAAACAACGGGGAGGGTGGAGGGACGGCGGCCGCCGAACAGGAATGCGCTCACGGGCACGCCTTCCGGGTCTTCCCAGTTGTCGGCAATTGCGGGGCAGTTGCAGGCGCGGGCGGTGAAGCGGGCGTTCGGATGAGCAGCCTTGACCGGCTTGCCATCGGCGTCCTTCATATCCGGAGTCCAGTCATTGCCCTTCCAGTCGATCAGGTGTGCGGGAGCATCGTAGCCGATGCCTTCCCACCACACATCGCCGTCATCGGTCAGAGCAACGTTGGTGAAGATGGTGTCTTTCGCGCAGGAGAGCATGGCGTTCGGGTTGCTCTGCATGCTGGTGCCGGGAGCAACGCCGAAGAAACCGGCTTCCGGGTTGATGGCATGGAGCATGCCGTCTTTTTCGTTGAACTTCATCCAGGAGATGTCGTCGCCGATCGTTTCGACTTTCCAGCCGGGGATGGTGGGAACGAGCATGGCGAGGTTGGTCTTACCGCAGGCGGAGGGGAAGGCACCGGTCACATATTTGACCTTGTTGTCTGCTTCGCGGGTAAGCTTCAGGATGAGCATGTGTTCTGCCAGCCAGCCTTCATCGTGAGCCTGGACAGTGGCAATACGCAGGGCGAGGCACTTTTTGCCAAGCAGAGCGTTTCCGCCGTAACCGGAACCGTAGGACCAGATTTCACGGGTTTCGGGGAAGTGGGAGATGTATTTCTTGTCCAGCGGAGCGCAGGGCCAGATACCGTTATCGGATTCGCCGGCTTCCAGCGGTTTGCCGACAGAGTGCATGCAGGGAACAAATTCGCCATCCGCACCGAGAACTTCCAGAACCTTCGTGCCGACGCGGGTCATGATGTGCATGTTGACAACAACGTAAGCGGAGTCGGTGATTTCCACGCCGATCTTGGCGATGGGGCTGCCCACCGGACCCATGGAGAAGGGGATCACGTACATGATTCTGCCGTGCATGCAGCCCTTGTAGAGTTCCAGCATGGTCTTCTTCAGTTCGGTCGGGTCGATCCAGTTGTTCGTCGGACCGGCATCTTCCTTCTTTTCAGAAGCGATGTACGTACGGGCTTCAACACGGGCCACATCGGACGGGTCACTGCGGAACAGCAGGGAGTTGGGGCGCTTTTCCGGGTTCAGGCGGATCGCAAGGCCGGATTCGACCATTTCGTTGCAAAGACGATCATACTCTTCTTTGCTGCCATCGCACCAGTAGATTGCTTCCGGCTGACAGATTTCAGCCCATTCGTTCACCCATGCCACGAGCTTCGCGTGGTTGGGAGCTGCATTCAGTTGGGGGATCATTCTCGTTCTCCAATTCTGAGTTTGTTGGTTGATTGTTGTATGTTTACTCGTTCGTGTTTTTGCGCACTTTCCTGAATCTATAATATACACCATAGAAAGCAGATTGCAAGTTCTTTTTTGCGATTTTTTCAACTCCGGTGGTGCGGGTCATGCTGACGCACGGTCTTTTCCACACCTTCCTCCCCGTGTTCTGCACGGAACGCACGGATCACATTGTCCAGTTTGAGCATGGCCGGCAGGATCAGCAACAGCAGGAGCAGGGTCATGGCAAAATAAAAATGGTATTCACTGAAACGGGGATATGCTGTGGAAAAATATGCTGCAAGTTTCAGCACCAATGGCGCAAGAAGCATCCCGATGATCCCCGCCGCTGCACCGGTGACCAGACTGTACAGCAGCGAGGTCCCCACCTGTTTTTCTTTTGGGACAGCCATCAGAAAATAGTTGATCATAGCGTTGTTGGTGATTACAGAAGATGTACCCTGCAGAATGAACGGCAGCAGCACCAGCAGCCACTTCCAGCCGGAAAGAAAACCGGTCGAAGGCAGCACGATCCAGAAAAGCGCCACCGGAAGAAACAGCAGATAGGAAAATATAATGACCTTGCGCGGTCCATATTTTTTGATCAGAGGTCCGCAGCTGTAGGACATGCCGATCATGGTCAGAAATTGGCAGAGTGAAAAGAGGATCGCAGTGGTATCGGAAACACCGTAGCCGCGCTTCAAGGTGAGCAGAGACATGGGGATGACAAAGATGTTCGCCAGGTTGATCAGGAACCATGCCAGCACCAGTTTCAGCAGCCGGGGCGTGTGCAGAAGATAACTCAAACCGGAGAAGATCGGTCTCTGCGCAGCGTCCCGGGTGGAGGTCGTTTCATCCATGCGGCGGCAGAAGGTGGATGCGGTGATCCCCAGACATGCACCGAAGATGATCACGCCCACCAGAACCGGCAGAGAATCGTTGAAATACAGAATGATACTGATGATCGTCAGTGCCAACGTGCCGGTGGCATAAAAACTGGCAACTGTTTTGCCCACCAGTCCCGGCTGTTCCTCCTCCGTGGCAATGTCCCCCACCAATGGTTGGCTCATCACGCAGCCCGCCGCCCGGAAGCCGTAAAAGAGAAACGAGCCGAGCAGCAAAGTCGCCCACGCCAGATAAGGATGGATCAGATTCATCAGCACACTCGCCGCCACCAGCAGAACCGCTATATTACGGCAGACCCAGAAATCCGCCTGACAACGGGCTGCTCCCACCTGACCGGTCCGTTTGACGCCCAACGGCAGAAGCAGATAGCCCAGATAGACCATTGCTCCGAGCAGTGCGATCACCGCATTGGGCATCCCCATCCGTACGGCGAAAAGTACCACAACACTTTCTCCGAGACACATGTAGGAAGCACCGTTCACCAGACAGAAACGGTTGTAATTCAATTGCGACTTCTGCCGTTCGGCATCGGTCAGGGGACGATCATATATCATAATAAAAACCTCAATATTTATTGCTGGAAATTCCGGAATAATATACCACGCAAAACAAGTCTTTGCAAGTGTGGAAATCAATATGACAGGGAATATGGGCGCTTCGGAAAAAAGAAATTTTTTATCCGCCGCTTTTCGCATTGACAAAAAAGAAAGTATGCTTATATTATGGAAACATACAGAAAAAACGAAAGGAGCTTTAGAATGAAAGAAATCGCAACACGTTTCCTTGAATATGTGGCGTTTGATACTCAGTCGGACGGAACCACACAGACCTATCCCTCCACAGAAAAACAGTTCAAGCTCGCAGAGTTTATCCGGGATGAACTCCTTGCTCTGGGGATTGATGACGTAACACTGACCGATAAGTGTTATGTGTACGCCAAACTTCCTGCCACTCCGGGATGCGAAAATGTTCCCGGCTTGGGATTCATCGCCCATCTGGATACCTCCGATGCTGCATCCGGGGCGGACATCAAGCCGCAGATCATTGAAAACTGGTCCGGTGAGCCGATCAAACTCGGAGAAAGCGGTCTTGTGATTACGCCGGGAGAGAATCTCAAAGGGCATACCCTCATCACCACCGATGGAACGACTCTGCTGGGCGCAGACGACAAAGCCGGTATCGCCATCATTGTCACTGCCGTTGAGAAGATCCTGAAAGAACGGAGCCCCCACGGTCCCCTTGCCATCGCTTTTACCCCGGATGAGGAGATCGGGGGCGGAACGACCTACTTTGATGTGGACTTCTTCGGCGCCGATTATGCCTACACCATCGATGGCGGCGCAGCGAACCTTGTGGAATGGGAAAACTTCAACGCTGCCGATGCTCAAGTCCTGTTCAAGGGCTTTTCCACCCATCCCGGCAACTCCAAAAATACGATGGTAAATGCGCAGAAACTGGCAATGGAGTTCGATTCCATGCTTCCCCCCTGCGAGACGCCCGCCCATACCGCCGGGAAGGAGGGGTTCTACCACCTGGTGACAAGCTGCGGTGATGTCAGTTCCGCTCGATTGAACTACATTCTGCGGGAGCATGATGCCGGACTCCTGAAAAAGCAGGAGGAGACTCTGCTCCGGGTCGCCCGCTATATGAATGAAAAATATGAGGCGGAACGGGTCACCGTTCAAATCAAAGAACGTTATCGCAATATGGCGGAAGTCGTTGAGCGATATCCATTTCTGATCGAAATGGCAAAAGAAGCCATTGTGGCTGCGGGAATGGATTGTGCTACGAAACCCATCCGGGGCGGCACCGATGGAGCATATCTCAGTTTTATGGGATTGCCCTGTCCCAATCTGGGATACGGCGGCTATGGCGCCCACGGAGAAACTGAATACGCCGATGTGGAGGGCATGGACGCCGTTGCGCAGGTTCTCCTGCATATTATCCGGGCATTTGTCAGCAATCCTCCGCCCCCCTCCAGCGAACGGAAGACAAAGTAAAATCCGGAATTACACACAGCGTGAATTTTGCGCTCTCCGGACGATACAAAAAAATCCGAACAGAAATCTCTGTTCGGATCCATACCAAAAAAGTGGTGAGCCGGCGGGGGCTCGAACCCCGGACCACCGCCTTAAAAGGGCGATGCTCTACCGACTGAGCTACCGGCCCACTCTGGTTTGAAGCATTTTTCACGCTTCATGCCATCTAATATAACATGCTTTTTCGTATTTTCAAGTCAGAAAATCAAAAAACATGAAAATTATTTCTGGCGGAAAACGATTCTGCCTTTGGTCAGATCGTAGGGGGACATTTCAAGGGTGACGGTGTCCCCGGGAAGAATACGGATAAAGTTCATGCGCATTTTACCGCTGATGTGCGCATTTACCATGTGTCCGTTCTGAAGTTCCACCCGGAACATCGTGTTCGGGAGCACTTCTTTCACCACTCCGTCTGCTCGGACGGCGTCTTTGTCTTTAGCCACGTGTTAAAACCTCCGTTTGATCCTCTCCTATGAGGACCATGTGTTCAAAATGAGCCGATCTTTTTCCATCGGCAGTACGAACAGTCCAGTTGTCCTTCTCAACATAGACCTTATATGTACCCAGATTAAACATGGGTTCAATGGCAAGGACCATTCCCGGCAATAATTTGATCCCGCTGCCGGGTGTGGTAAAATTCGGCACGTCCGGCGGTTCATGAAGACGGATCCCGCAACCGTGACCGACAAAGTCCCGGACTATGCCCAGCTTGTGAGCCTGCCCGACTTTTTCCACCGCTCCGGAAAGATCCCGCATACAGTTGCCGCTTTTTGCCGCTGCGATCCCTGCTTCCAGTGCCAGACGGGTGCCGTCCAACAGACGCTGGTTGTCCGCATCCGGTTCGCCGCCCACATAGACGGAAAGGGCAGTGTCGCCCGTGGCTCCGTCAAATGTTACCCCTACATCAATGCTGACGATATCGCCTTTTTTGATGATCTGGGAATTGGATGCAATGCCGTGGACAACGACATCGTTCAGGGAAATACAGATATTTGCAGGGAAGCCGCCGTATCCGAGAAAGGTGGGCTTCCCGCCGAGGGACCGGATGATCGCTCCGGCGATCATATCCAGTTCTTTTGTTGACATGCCTTCCTGAATGGAGGCGGCGATCTGGTCTCTGGCAAGAGCGGTCAGATGCGCCGCAACGCGGATCCGCGCGATCTCCTCAGGGGTGTGAATGATGAATTTGCGTTTCAGCATACACTCAATTCAGCACTGCGACCAGTGCTGCATACCCTTCATCTTTCGGGAGGGAGGAATCGATCTTGGAAAGTTTGCCCTTCTGCGTGTAGAATTCGATCAGAGGAGCAGTCTGTTCCTGATAGACGCTGAGACGGTTCTGGGCAGTTTCCAGAGAGTCATCGGAGCGCTGATAGAGTTCGCCGCCGCAGGAATCGCAGACACCTTCCTTCTGCGGTTTGCAGAAGAGCAGGTTGAAGCTGGCACCGCAGCCGCGGCAGGTGAGACGGGAGGTGAGACGCTGGATCAGCAGTTCCACGGGAGCATCAAAAAGCACCACGGCATCCAGATCAAGACCGATTTCTGCCATGACTTTTTCCAGCAGTTCCGCCTGGGGAACCGTACGGGGGAAGCCATCCAGAATAAAACCGCCCTTGCAGTCTTCGGCGGCAAGTCTCTTGCCGACCATGCCGGCAACGATTTCATCCGGAACCAGCTTGCCTGCATCCATGTAGGACTTGGCACTCTTGCCCAGTTCGGTGCCGTTCTTGATTTCGGCACGGAGAATGTCACCCGTGCTGATGTGTGCCAGATTTTCCGCCTTCATCAGCGGATCGGAGAGGGTGCCTTTTCCGGCGCCCGGAGGACCGAGGAAAACCAGATTTTTCTTCTTGATCATTTGTCTTGAAACTCCTGTAAAAACATGAGGTTTGAAATTTCTGTACCAGATAATATACAACCCTTCCATGCGATTTTCAAGCAATTACGCAATTTTTATGAAAGATTGTCAACTGTTCTTGCGCAGTTCTTCCAGTTTTTCCGAAAGTTCCTCCCAACGGGCGTACTTTTTTTCCAGTTCTGCTTTCAGGTTCCCGATCTGTTCGGTCAGCTCTTTCATCTCCCGGACCGGATCGGTAAAGGATGCCGGATCATTGAATCGTTCTTCAAGCGCTGCGATTTCCTCTTCCAATTCCGGAATGGTGTTTTCCAGCGCAGTCAGTTCCCGGTCTTCCAGATAGGAAAGTTTTTTGGCTGTACTTTTTTTTGGCGACGGTGCCGGGGCAGGCGCTTCTTTCTTTTTTTCCGGTTCTGCCGCAGGAACAGCGATTTTTCTGCGGGAGGCGTAATAGTCGTAATCCCCCACATCCATGGAAGGGTGTCCCGGTTCATCGAAAGCGAGGATATGGTTGCAGACCCGGTTGAGAAAATAGCGGTCGTGACTGACGACCAGAATGGTGGAATCGTATGCTGCCAGAGCTTCTTCCAGAATCCGGAGAGTGGGCAGGTCCAAGTCGTTGGTCGGTTCGTCCAGAATCAGGAAATTGCCGCCGTTTTTCAGCTCTTTAGCCAGCGCCAGACGCGCCTTTTCTCCGCCGGAAAGATATTTGACCTGCGTCTTGATCCGCTCGTCCGTAAAGAGAAAACGCTTCAGATAAGTCCAGACTGTCAGACGCTCACTGCCGAACTGAATGTGTTCCTTGCCTGCACCCACTTCCTGAAGAACGGTTTTTTCCGGATCCAGCACTTCCCGGTTCTGATCGATCAGGTTGAACTGAACCGTCTGAGCGACTTCCACTTCGCCGGAATCCGGTTGTCTTTCGCCCGTGACCAGTTTCAGCAGGGAGCTTTTTCCTGCGCCGTTGGAGCCGACGATCCCCACTTTGTGCTTTGCCGTGAATTCACAGGAAAAATCTTTCAGCAGTTCTTTTCCGCCGAGCGTGAGCGAAACATTCTTCAATGCAACGACCTTGTTGCCGAGTCGGGACGGTGGCGGAATGACCAGTTCCATGTCGGCAGAACGTTCCGGTCCGGTCTGGGCAGCGATCTCATAATATCTTTTTTCCCGTCCCAGATTCCGTTTCAGACGCGCCTTCGGGGAGCGCCGCACCCATTCGATTTCACGCCGGAGAAATGCCTTGCGCTTCTGTTCCAGCACATCTTCGTTGTATTCCCGTTCTGCTTTGGCTTCGAGGAAATCCGCATAGCTGCCGTCGACGGAATACATCTTTCCGTGATCCAATTCGACGATCCGGGTCGCCACCCGATCCAGAAAATAACGGTCGTGGGTCACCAGCAGACATGCCCCCCG
>JAGAPM010000225.1 GCA_017623265.1 Lentisphaeria bacterium
CTGCTCCTCACCATGCGGGAACAGGTGGCACTGCACCGGGACGAGCTGACCATCTTCAAGGATCTTCCCATAGCGACCAAGTTCAAATGCCACGTTTACAGCCGGGATTTCCGTCTGGATGAATTGCAGAACACGGATCAGGTCTTCACCCTCCGGCTCCGATTGAAACAGGATCAAAAATTCCCTGCTGCGCTGCTGGATGCGGAGATCGCCGGAGTCCGTACCATGTTCTCTCTGCGGCCGGGTCTGAACGTGGAGACGATACAAGTCCTGACCGACCGATCCGCAAAAATCCTGAATGCAGAAATATTGGAGTTCTGAACAAGTTATGATCACTTTTGAGAAAGAGAAATGCAACCGCTGCGGACTGTGTATGAAAGATTGTCTCGGCGGTACGATCGTCCGGGATGAAGCGGGCTACCCCACGATCCCCGAACCGGAATTCTGTATTGATTGCGGTCATTGCTATGCGATCTGCCCGCAGGGTGCAGTCAACTTTCACGGACGCAGTGCGGAAGGTACTTTCAACAGTCCCCTGCCCCCGCCGGAACAGATGGAAGCATTGCTGAAACAGCGTCGCAGCTGCCGTTTTTACAAGCCGGACCCCATCGCGCCGGAGAAGATGGAAAAACTCAAAGAGATCCTGCATTAGTCCCCCACGGGCTGCAACGATCACCGGCTGATCTTTTCCATTGCGGAAGATCCGGCAGAGATGGAGGCGGTCCGTTCTCTTGTCTCAAAACGCCTGAAGACATTTATCAAAACGGGGATCCCGGGGCTGATCCTGCCCGCATCCAAACGCTATTTCTCCCTGATCGATGAGGGTTACGATGTGATCTTCCGGGGTGCGCCTCATTTTGTGCTGGTCTCCACCCCCTCTTTCGCGCCCTGCGCCGGTTGGGATGCCAAGATCGCCCTTTCCTATTTCGACACCTACGCACAAAGTCTGGGGCTCGGCACCTGCTGGTGCGGGTTCGGCGTCTGGGCGTACCGGCTGATCCCCTCCCTGCGCCGGAAGCTCAAACTGCCTTTCTTTTACAAGGTGGATGCCATGATGCTTTTCGGGGAACCGGCGATCCAATACGCAAGACCGACTGCCCCCGAACCCATGCGGATCGATCCCGTCCGGTTCAAAGCATGATCAAACGCTGAAAAAAATATATTTCTGCAGGAGAAAATTTTATGGATATTATCGTTCCGGAAGAAAAAATCTCGAATGTGATCTCTGCCGATATTTGCGTGATCGGCGGTAGCTGCACCGGTGTTTTTGCGGCTGTCCGTGCCGCCCGGCTGGGTGCAGATGTGGTCCTGGTGGAAAAAGCCAACCGGTTCGGCGGGGTTGCAACCTGCGGTCTGGTGGGAATGTGGCACACCCTTTTCGATATGGAGGGTCAGCGGCAGATCATCGGCGGCATAACCTGTGAAATGATGGAACGGCTGAAAAAGCGCAACGCCATTTCCCCGAACTTCCACGATCCTGCAAACAGCCGGATCCACGGAGTGCGGTTCAACTCCGAAGAACTGACTCTGGAACTGGATGAACAGGTGCTGGAACAGAAAAAGATCCGTTTCTTTCTGAATACAGGTTTCTCCAGAGCAATCTGCTCAAACGGGCGTATTGAGGCTGTAATCGCCGAAAATAAATCAGGGCGTTTCGCAATCAAGGCAGATGTCTTTGTGGATGCATCCGGCGATGCTCTGCTCTGCCGCGAAGCCGGATTCCCCCTGTGGAAAGCGGAAAGACCGCAGCCGCCAACAAGCTGCGCCAGATTCGGCGGGTGGGATACGCTCGGATCGCACAACTTGAAAGAAACCGTGGAAAAATACCGGAAAGATCTGCCCGATCTTCCATGCGGATACTACTGGAGTATGGATATTCCCGGTACAGCGGATATGATGTTTGCCGGAACACGCATCTTGAACTGCGATTGTTCCGATGGTACGGCAATCAGCAATGCGGAAGTGACAGCACGCCGTCAGATCCGGGCGTTGATGGATATGTACCGGAGAGAATTCCCGGAAAATCGGCTGAGTCTGAATTCCATGCCGTCTGCGATCGGGATACGGGAGGGAGAACACATCACTTCCTGCCGCCGACTGTGCGGAGATGAACTGCTCGCCGGCACTTATTTTGCCGATACGATCGGACACGGAACTTATCCTGTGGATGTGCACGGAAATGAGGATGATTCCATCACATTCTGGCACTTGAACGGCAATAAACAGACCTATCATTCCCATAAACTGATACAGGAGGAACGCTGGCTGCCGGAAGGTGAGATCCTTTCCCATTACAATATTCCTCTGTCCGCCATGATTCCGGAAAATGCGGAAAATCTCATTTCCGCCGGACGCATGATCGATGCGGACTGCAAAGCATTCGGAGCAGTCCGGGTAATGGTCAATCTCAATCAGTGCGGGGAAGCCGCCGGGGTTGCTGCATGGCTCGCATTAAACCGGAACTGCATGATCAACCGGATCGATTGCAGTGAAGTCCGCCGCCTGTTGAATCAGGGGGGATCCTGTATCATCGATCCGGAATAAAACGGACACGCTCCGTTCAGGACATGATCTCTTTTTCGGATGCGGCGGCAAGACGCAGGTATTTCTGATACCGTTCCGTGCAGTCCCGCCGGGGAAGATATTCTGCATCGAAGCCCGGTTTCATGGCGTCCATGGCGGCAAAAATGTCTTTATGCACGCCGGACGCCGCCGCGCCGAACATGGCTGCCCCCAGCGCTACCGCCTGATCGGATGCCGCCACACGGATGGGCATATTCATGGCATCCGCAAGAAATTGCATCACAAAAGAAGATTTCCGGGCGATCCCGCCCACGGCAGTCACGCTTTCCACATGCAAACCTTCCCGCTCGTACCGGTCAATGATCGCCCGTGCGCCGAACGCAGTGCTTTCCACCAGCGCCCGGAAGACCATGGGGGGCGTAGTCCCCAGATTCAGCCCGTAAATCGACCCGGTGAGCAGCTCATTGGCATCCGGAGTACGGCGTCCGTTCATCCAGTCCAGCGCCATCACGGGGCTGTCCGGCAGGGCGGCTGCCTCCCGTTCCAGATCGGGGAGAGAGACTTTTCCTGCGTAGGAGAGAAAACGGGTGAACCAGGCATAAATATCGCCGAACGCACACTGACCGGCTTCCAATCCGGTCAGACCGGGGAGGACAGATCCTTCCACCTGCCCGCAGATCCCGGGGATGCAGTGATCCACACCCGGCGCCACAAGGATATCGCAAGTGGATGTTCCCACAACTTTCACCATATTTCCGGGTTTGATCCCGGCGCCCACCGCACCCACATGGCAGTCGATCGCACCGACCGCCACTACGGTTTCCGTAGTCAGTCCCAGTTTTTCCGCCCATTTTGCAGAGAGTTTCCCAACGGGCGTATCGGCTGTATAAGTTTCCGTATAGAGATTTTTACGGACCGGAACAAGCAGGGGATCCACCGCGGCAAAAAATTCTTCCGGGGGCAGTCCGCCCCATTCTCCATGCCACAGTGCTTTGTGTCCGGCGGCACAACGGCTTGGTTTCACCGGAGAGCCCGTCAGCTCCGCCGTGATCCAGTCACAATGTTCCACAAAGGAATGGATCGCACCACGGACTTTCGGATTGACCCGCAGGATGTGCAGCAGCTTGCTCCAGAACCATTCCGGAGAACAGCGTCCGCCGCTGTACTTGGTATAATCGGGGAAATTGCCCCGCTTGCAGACTTCATTGATCCGGTCGGCTTCGGCAAGGGAAGTGTGATCTTTCCAGAGCAGGAACATGGCGTCCGGATCTTCCGCAAACTCCGGCAGCAGTGCCAGCGGCGTACCGTTTTTATCCACAGCGCACGGGGTACTGCCGGTACAATCCACCCCGATCCCGGCGACAAGAGCAGGCTCGATCCCGCTTTCTGCCAGAACGGTCCGGACCGTATCTTCCACGCCTTCCAGATAATCCAGCGGATGCTGGCGGAACATGCTGATGGATGGATCCGAGAATCTGCCTTCCTTCCAGCGGGCGTAAGGATGCACTGCCGTTGCCACCATATTGCCGGAACTGCTGACAAGCACTGCACGGACGCTGTCCGAACCGAAATCAAGTCCGATCAGGTACTTTTCTGCCATTCTGCGCCTCACTTTCCGAAGGACTTGAAGGCTTTGATCAGTTTTTCCTTTGTTTCCGGCGGGAAAGCTTCGTAATCCATCATCACAAATGAGCCGTGACGCATGGCGGGAAACTTGAATGCATAAATGTACAGACAACCGTTGTCATCCACATAATTCAGTTTCTTCCGCTGTTTCTCCCGGTCAGTGTTGTACTTGAGAAAAACCACCTGGCGGTCATTCAGTTTCAGTGCAAAACCGCTTTCCGCCCGGAGGGGAGACACCACCCAGGGACCATCCCAGACAGCACCGGTGGAGATCATCATGTGGTTGGCAAGTTCACGGATACTCCGGTCGTTATTCTCAACGGACATACAGGCATTGGCAAAGAGCGCAAGAACAGCGGCAAAAAGTGCAATCAGATACTTTTTCATCAGTTTTTTCCTTTCTTTAACAGTTTTTCATGGATAATTTAGACGGCTTTTTTTGTTTTTCAAGTTGAAACCGGAGATTTTGCAGTTATCTTAATAAGAAACATTACAGAAACAGAAAGAACAGCCCGGATGAGTCAGGCACTTTACAACATTGTACTTTTTGAACCGGAGATTCCGCAGAACACAGGCAATATCGGCAGGATCGCTGTTAATGCGCTTTCGCGCCTGCACCTGATCAAGCCTCTGGGATTCTCTTTCGATGACAAACATCTGAAGCGCGCCGGCATGGACTACTGGCAGCATGTGGACTGCGTGATCCATGAATCCTGGGAAGATTTTCTCGCATACAAAGATCCCGCCGCCCCCATTTATTTCTTCTCCACAAAAGGAAAAGCTCAATACTGGGACTGCCCATTTGAGCCGGGCGCATATCTTGTCTTCGGCAAAGAAAGTGCAGGACTGCCGGATTTTATTCACAACGATTATCCCGGAAATTTCTATACCATCCCCATGCCCGGCAACTTCAGCCGCAGTCTGAATCTGGCGAACTCGGTGGGGATCGCCGTTTATGAAGGCCTCCGGAAAAACAAATCCAACTGGGAGTAACAAAAAACATGTTGCAGAATACCGATACCACAAAACTGCAGAAACTGCAAACCTCCAGCTTCAGCATCGAAAACGGCATCAAACTTTTCGACAGCAGCATGATCTATGCAGACTCTCACCAGGGACTGGTCCGCTCGGACAATCAGGACTCCTTCGCATACACCGTCAGCACCGATGGCAAAATGATCTTTCTCATGGTGGCAGACGGCATCGGCGGAAATGAAAGCGGCGATATCGCCAGCCGTTATACGGCGGAAATGATCCTGCGGGAATTTCAGAAGTTCCAGAAAAACGGAACCCCGCAGGAAGAGGAGATCGTAAACTTTCTGAAAAGCACAATCCTCCTTGCCAACAGCGCGCTGAAAAATCTGAACCTCAATATGAACGTGGGACACCCCATGGGAACCACGCTGGCGATCCTCGTACTTACTCCAGGTTGTGCCGTAACCGCTCATGCCGGAGACAGCCGGATCTACCGCTGGCGGGAAGGTAAACTGGAACAGATGACACAGGATCACAGCCTCGTGGCGGAACTGGTCAAACTGGGCAAACTGACACCCGAACAGGCGGTAAATCACCCCTATGCTCATGTGATTTCCCAATCCATCGGCGTCCACCGGGATGTCAAGCCGGACTTTTCCATTCAGGAACGGAAATCCGGTGACCGCTATATGGTCTGTTCCGATGGGATCCTGCTTCATCTGGATGATGAAACGATCGCCGGGCTCATCGGCAGAGCGGAAGACGCACGGATGGCGGTCAGCAGTCTCATCACTGCCGCGCTCCGGGGTGGAGGCGGTGACAATACCACGGTCCTCTGCGCCATTCCGGATTGATATTTTCTCTTTGACGCGCCCCGCCTTTCCGTAACAAAGGAAAGGAATCACGTCATGGGGCTGAAATTCAATCAGAAACAGAAACAGGGCTGGGCGATCCTCAGCTCATGCAATAAAACACGGATCCTCTTTGACGGCGGATCACGGTCCGGTAAAACCGCACTCATCGCAGAATATCTGGTCCGGCGCGCATTGCAATACCCATTCTCCCGGCAGCTTGCCGCCCGCAAATGCCGTTCTCATGCAAAAACATCGCTCTGGTGCGATACACTGAAAAAATATCTGATCCGCTTCATCCCGCAAGAGTTCTATACGCTTTCCGAAAGCGAACTTTCCATCCGTTTCTGCAACGGCTCCGAGATCCTTGTGGCGGGGCTGGATGACGCAGAACGGAGCGAAAAAGTTCTGGGCAATGAATTCATCACCGTTTTTCTCAACGAAGCGACCCAGTTTTCGTGGGAGACAGTTCAGATGGCAGCAACCCGTCTGGCACAGAAAGCGTGGGATGCCAAAGGACGGCAGGCGGTTCCGAAACTGATCCTGGACTGCAACCCGCGGGGGCCCCGGCACTGGCTCCATGCGGTGGGAGTGCGTCAGATCGATCCCGAATCCGGAAAAGAACTGAGCGACAAAGCAAACTGGGCGCATCTGCCCTGGTCCGCCTTCGACAATCGGGAGAATCTGCCAAAGGAATATCTGGAAGGACTCGCCGCCCTGCCCGAAATCATGAAAAAACGGATGCTGGACGGGATCTGGTGCGACAACGCAGGTGCCGTCTATCAGGAGTTCAGCGAGGAAAAACATGTGGTCGCCCCATTCCCCATCCCGGAGGATTGGCGCAGACTGCGGGCGATCGACTTCGGCTACACCAACCCCTTTGTCTGCCTCTGGGGCGCGGTCGATCCGGATGGACGCCTCTACATTTACCGGGAATGGTACAAAAATGCAACCCGTACCGCCGAACACGCACGGATGATCCGGGAACTTTCCGGAACGGAACGCTATTTCATCACCGTGGCAGACCACGATGCCGCAGAACGGGCGGAACTGGAATCGCTGGGCATCCGAACCACCGCCGCCGAAAAAAATGTGATCAGCGGCATCCAACGGGTGAAATGCCGTCTGACAGAGGCGGGCGACGGCAAACCCCGGTTGTACTTTTTCGATAACCTGAAAAACATCCTTTCGGAGATGTATGATTACCGCTGGGCGCCGGAAGGCTCCGCCAACGCAAAGGAGGAACCGCTGAAGCTGAATGACCACGCGATGGACGCCCTCCGGTACATGGTCGCCGCTCTGGACGGTAAACAGGCGCAGACGCAACTCAAAGCGGTCACTTTGCCCGGAAAGAGCCGCTGGTTTTAAGCGGTATTTTCTATGTATTTTTCCGCTTTTCTGCTTGAAAAACAGGATTCCGGCTGTATTGTTTCTCCCCGGGGAGAATTTTTAACGATCGCAAGAATCAAGGAGAATATATCATGAATCAGATCTTTCCGTGGAAACAGGGTATGGGTATTGGCGGCTGGCTGACCAATTACAAGCGTTTTCAGGTCCTGCCGGAAGAACGGAAAATGCTGCTGACCATCGGCGACTACGAACATTTTGAAAGCTATATCACCGAAGATGATGTGGCGAACATCGCCTCCCTCGGCATGGATCATATCCGGGTGGGCTTCGACCAGATCGTGCTGGAGGAGGAGCCGTACAAGTACCGGGAACGGACATTCCGTCTGCTGGATAACTTCATCGGCTGGTGTCGGAAATATCAGCTTGGCTGCGTGCTGAACCTGCATAAGGCAGTTGGAAACTACTGCGATGTGCCAAGCCCCGTACAGCTGCTGGATGATGACGACCTGCAGAACCGTTTTATCGCATTCTGGCTGGAATGTGAACGACGCTGGCATGATCAGGAGGATCTGGTCTTTGAACTGCTGAATGAAGTCACCAACGTGGATCCGGCAAAGTGGAATTCTCTGGCAGAACGGACCATTGCCGCGATCCGGGAAACCAATCCCACCCGGCGCATCATCATCGGCGGCAACTGCTGGGGCAATCCGCCGTGGCTCAACACGCTGCAGGTCTTTGACGACCCGTATGTGATCTATACTTTCCACATGTATGCCCCCTTCGGTTTCACGCATCAACGGGGCGTTCTGGTGGCACCGACTCTGTTTTACAACCGGGTCATGCCCTACCCCGGCGACATTGAACGCTACCGGGATTACGAACGCACCGTTTCCGGAGCGGTTGATCCCCTGCCGGACTACACGGAAATGGGAATCGATTTCCTCCGGGATGCCATGAAGGGCGCCTTTGATTTCCGGAAAAACCATCCGGATAAGATCCTGTGGCTGGGCGAGTTCGGCACCATCCGCCACGCACCGCCGGACTCCCGGGAAAACTGGATGAACGATGTGATCAAACTGGCAAAGGAACACGGTATCCCCTACTGCGTCTGGAACTACCTCAGCACGCCCAACGACGGCAACCGGTTCAGCCTCGTGGATGATGTTACACGGAAGATCCTCACGCCCCGTATGGCTGAAATCATTACCGGGAATGTGAAGTAAGATGCGAAACGTATTTCTGCTGATCCTGTTCGTTCTGCCGATCTTCCTCTTTGCGGCGGAAAAATTTGAAACCACTCCGGGCGACCCTTTTCATTTTCATTCATTCAAGTTGGAGAATGGTCTGACCGTAGTCCTGGCAAAAAATACAGATCAGCCAAAAATCAAAAGCTATCTTATGGTCCGTGCCGGATCGTTTGACGACCCGGAACAATCCACCGGTCTGGCACACTATTTTGAACACATGATGTTCAAAGGGACCTCCCGGATCGCCGCCCTGGACTGGGAAAAGGAAAAGCCTTTACTGGATAAGATCGAGGAGCTTTTTGAACAGTACCGGAAGGAAAAAGATCCGGCAAAACGGAAAGCGATCTACGCAGAGATCGATAAAACATCTCTTGAAGCGGCAAAATATTCCAACAATGAATATGAAGAGATCATCCGCAGTTTGGGCTGTTCTCACTTCAACGCATTCACTTCATACGATATTACTGCATACGAACTGGTCTTCCCCGCAGACATGCTGGAACCGATTCTTACACTGGAAGCAGAACGGTTCAGCAACATTGCCATGCGCCGGTTCCACACCGAATTGGAAACTGTTTACGAGGAATTCAACCGCGTACAGGACAATGATTTCCGACAAGCAACAAACGCTCTTTTCAAGTTGATTGCCGGAGATAATCATCCCCTTGCCCGCCCCATAATCGGATATCCTGAACACCTGAAAAGTCCGTCCATCCGTGACATCAAAAAATTCTTCGAGCAGTATTATGTTCCGGAAAATATGGTCCTGATCCTCTCCGGCGATCTGGACTACGAAAAAACGGCTGCGCTCGTCCGGAAAACCTTCGGCGCCCTGCCCGCAAAAAAAGTTGCCGCAAGAAAACCGTTTCCGCCGATCGAACCGCTGCAGCAGCCGGTCACCACCGAAATCACCGGTCCGGAAGGAAGTTTTCTCTATATGGCAATCCCGTTGACGGCAGAGAAAGGGAATAATTATATCGTTGATTTGATCTGCTCCGTTTTAAATAATGGACAGAACGGGATCTTTGACATAAATCTGCGTAACAAGCAAAAAGTCCAGAGTATCAGTTGCAGCAATTTATCATTCGAAAACAATCATTTACTGACTATTTTCGCCCACCCTCTGAATGGACAGTCTCTGGAACAGCTCCGGCTCCTGATCGAAGAAGAACTGGAAAATCTGAAGAAAGGAAATTTTGATCCCGTCATCCTGACAGCAGCAGTCAACAACTATCGTTTCGGTGTCATGCAGCTTGCAGAAGATTTTGAAAAAACGGCAGAGGTGGCTTTGAATCTGGCATGGAATAAATTGACCATCAATGATTATTTGAACGATCTCAAAAAAATAGAATAACTCACCAAAGAAGAATTCGTGCAGGAGGTAAACCGGCAGTTTGTTTCCGCCCCGGCAGTCGTCTACAAACATTCCGGTATCAAAAAGGATCGTGTCCACGCAGAAAAACCGCAGATCACCCCACTGCAAACGCCTTCGAACAGCTTCAGTTCTTTCTGCCGCGATCTGAAAAAAATCGTACCGCAGGATTGGAGCGCGATCCAGGAAATCGACTGGGAATCTGCCATTACGGAAACACCCGTTCATGACACAAAACTTTTCAGTACCAAAAATGAAAAAAATGAGCGTTTCAGTTTCTCAATCGTTCTGCCGGTCGGAAGTTATCACGACCCGAAACATAAACAGGCAATCGCCTATCTCGAGCGTCTCGGTACGGAAAAAAGAGATCGCAGCGCCTACGACAGCGAACTTTATAAACTTGCTCTGCAGCAATCCTTTGTATGTTATGATTTTACAACGGTTTTTCAAATCACCGGACTGCAGAAATATCTTCCACAGGCAATCGCATTGCTGAAAGAACGGCTCACTCAAGTAAAGAATGATCCCACAGTATATCTGGGGCTGGTGGAGAGCATCGAAGAAAGCCGCCGTACTGCCATGAAAAATCCTTCCAGTCTGCTCAACGGTGCAATCAGTTATGCCCTGTACGGCAAGAACTCCCCGGCTAACAACAAATTGTCCTCTGCGGAGTTGAGAAAACTCTCTTCTACAAAATTGACTGCATACCTGAACTCTCTCTGCACCACAATGCCACGGGAATATGTGTATCACGGTCCCGGCGATCCGGAGGAAGTCGCCGCCCTGATCCGGCAGATCCTGCCGGAACCGGCGAAAGAATTGCGCAAGATCCCCGAACCGAAAAAATTCAAAATTATTCCGCCGGAAGAAAATACCGTATATGTGATCCGACATCCCTCAACACAGATCACGGCAGTGCTGTTCCGCCCGGACCGGGTGGAGATCCCTGCGGATACGGCGTTTGAAAGCGTAGCAGATTATTATGTACAACCGCTTTTCTATGAAGAATTACGCGAGAAACGTGCCCTCTGCTATGTGGCACATGCAACTTACAGTGTTCCGCAGATCACCCCGGATAACTATTCGCTGTTCTCTGTCCTGCTCGGAACACAGCCCGATAAACTGGAACAGGGTA
>JAGAPM010000226.1 GCA_017623265.1 Lentisphaeria bacterium
CAAACGCATTGCCCGTTGTGCTGCCTGCTGCATGGCAGGGTGACGCCGGAAATGACCGAAGATCGATCCCAGCGGATATTTGACCACGATCCCTGCCATCCCGTTCCGGGCGAGAAATTTTGCATATTCCGTTCCTTCCACATGAAAATCCAGCACCCCGTACGCTCCGCCGGGAAAGATGATCGCCGCCGGAAACGGTCGCTCTGTTTCTGCCGGAAGGAAAATCTGAAGCGCACAGAACCAGTCGTCATCATACAGGTGATACGTTTTTTCTCCGGGCTGATATTTTACCGCATTGGCGATCTCAGATGACGGTTCATCGGGCAGGACAAAGAGAAAACAGCCGGAAAGCAGCAGAAGTGCTGCAGAACACAGAATGAGACTGAAGATTTTCCGGCACATGATTCGTTGGCTCTTTCCCGATGGTGTGTGTTACAGTTCTGTTACGCCGTCATCAATGAGATACGGCATTTCTTCGTGGGCAGTGGTATTTCCGGAGATCACTTTCGGATCCAGCTTGATGTACTTGATCGTGCCATCTGCCAGTACGGTCCCTTCCATATCCATCAGCTGGGATTCCACCACAACAAAACGGCTGGTTTCACGCACAACCACACCCTTTGCGATCAGGTCCGTTGCATACGGTACCGGCTTGCGGTAGTTGGTGGTCAGATTGATCGTGACACCGAAATCTTTTTCTTCGCCGCCGTGATGCGCCCAGAGTCCCCGCAGCCCCAATTCATCCAGCATGGCAGTGATCAGTCCGCCGTGGACACGCCCCGGGTAACTCTGATGATTCGGATGATACTGAAATTTGGTCATCACGCTGCCGTCTTCCATATTGTAAAAAGCGGCACGCACGCCAAACTCATTATCAAGTCCGCAAATAATACACATTTTGCTGTTGCGTTGTCTGCTTAAAACTTTCATTCCGCTGCTCCTTGCTCCTGATGATTGTTTTTCCGTAATTTATAACAAAAAAAGAAAAAGTCAAGACTTGAACAGGAGCGGATTGCGGTTTAAATTAAGGAGTACACTCAAAAACGAATTCAATACAGGAGATTTTTATGGATAACGCCCGCCTCAAAGCTTATGCTGAACTGATCGTAAAAAAAGGCCTCAACCCGGATCAAGGTCAGGAAGTGATCATCCTTGCCGCTCTGGACCAGCCGGAATTTGTGCGGCTCGTTGCCGAAGAATGTTATCTTGCCGGTGCCGCAAAAGTCACTGTGGACTGGCAGGATATGCCTCTCAATAAACTGGCACAGCTCTATCAGACCGAAGAAAAACTCGGCTCCATTGAGAATTGGGAGATCGAAAAACTCAAGTGGCGTGTGGAAAAACTGCCCGCTTTCCTCTGGCTGGATTCTGATGATCCGGACGGCATGGATGGCATCGATCAGGGCAAACGCGCCCGCGCCCAAATGGCTCGTTTCCCGAAGATCAAGCCTTACCGCGATGCCATGGAAAACCGCTTTCAGTGGTGTATTGCCGGTGTGCCCGGGAAGGAATGGGCATGCAAAGTTTTCCCCGGCATTCCGGTGGATGAGGCGGTGGAAAAACTGTGGGAAGCGATCCTGACCACCGCCCGTGCGGAAGGTGATCCCATCGCCAACTGGGAGGAACATAACCGGGTCATCCAGGAGCGCTGCAACGCACTGAACGAGTACAAGTTTGTTGCATTGGAATATCAGAGCAGCAACGGCACGGATTTCCGGGTGGGTCTGATGGAGCAGGGGATCTTTGCCGGCGGAGCGGAAAAAGATCTTTCCGGACGCATCTTCAACCCGAACATCCCCTCCGAAGAAATCTTCACCAGCCCGAAACGGGGCGAGGCGGAAGGGGTGCTTGTCTCTACAAAACCCCTTTCCTGGCAGGGAAGTCTGATCGAAAACTTCTCCATCCGGTTTGAGAAGGGGAAAGCCGTGGAGGTCAAAGCGGAGAAAGGTCAGGAGGCATTGGAACGGATGATCGCCATGGATGAAGGCGCGGCGTATCTGGGCGAATGTGCCCTCATCGGCTGGGACTCCCCCATCAACCGGACAGGGATCCTCTTTTACAGCACCCTTTACGATGAAAACGCCAGCTGTCACGTGGCGCTGGGGCGCGGCTTTGAAAACTGTGTTGCCGATTACGACAAGTACAGCCAGGAACAGCTCCGCACCATGGGCGTCAACGACAGCATGATCCATGTGGACTTCATGATCGGCTGCCGGGATCTCAATATCACCGGGATCACAGCCGACGGACGGAAGATTCCCGTCTTCCGGTTCGGCGAGTGGTGTTTCTGATCAGACAAGTTCCCAGTTGCTGTAATTCAGGTGTGCAACGGTGCCGTCGTTTTCATACCAGAGCGTGAAAAATGTGCCGTCCGGCATTTCGACGGTGGAAGGATAGCCGAGATCTCTGTTCAGCCCACGGTCATGGATGATCCATTCTTCTCCCCAGGTTTTGCCGCCGTCTGCTGAAAACATTGCCCGGACACCGAATGGTTCTTTGCGCCAGCCGTATGTCATAAGGAGCCTGCCGTCTTTCAGCGTCAGCAGATGTGTCGGGAATCCTTCGCAGATGGAATGGGGCTCGCTCCAGGTCAGACCGCCGTCTGCGGACTCGGTCTGCCAGGTGACGGGAGAAGGACCGTTCTGATCGCGGATCTGAACAAGGATCGTACCGTCTGCCGCCTCTGTTGCGTGCAGTTCGTGACATTTTGCAGAGTCGTGTCCCGCCGGTGCAGGGATTGTGGAAAGAATTTGCCATGTCACTCCGTTATCATCCGATACCGTTGCCGACATCCCCGGCGCCATTCTTGCCTCGGTGGCAGTTGCGGGATCCAGATCTTTTCCCGGCATGAAGAGACGCCCGCTTTTCAACAGGACCGGACCGTGCGGATTGTTGACTGGCGTACGGTATTTTTCGCTCCAGCTGATCCCGCCGTCCGTGGACCGGCGCATCCAGAAGCCGTGTTCTTTTTCCAGAATATCCAGCGTAATGCTCCGTTTGATCATATCCCATGCCGGGTCGTGTTCCCATTTTGCGTACAGGGCACACAGGCTGGTGAAATAGTTGATCAGAATGGAGCCGTCCGCCGCAAAGCAGAGCCCTGCATCCCGGTCGTCAAGAGGACCCTGACTCAAAAATTCCGGTCCGGTCCAGTTCCTGCCGCCATCCGTTGAACGGTAAAGAAACACCCGTCCGTATGGACAGACATGATTTTCACGGTTGCCGGAACAGGCAGCCAGTAATGTTCCATCTGCCGTTAATGCGACCGTCGGCCAGCCGTGATAGGTTGGATTCAATGTGATTTTTCCGGTTTTGAGCTTTTTTACATTCATTTTTTTATCTCCTGTTTGAAAGATGAATGGTTGGATGCTATTGTAACTTTAGGTCGCCGGAATGTTGTTTTCAATCATACGGAAAAGTTATTGATCATACAAACAGGAACAAAAATATATGAATCTCTCGGAAGGCAGAGATAAGATTGTTTCAGTATTGGAAAAAATCCTTTCAGACCGTCCGCTGAACGCTTTCCGTTTTGCGGAACACTATATCGGGAACGGGGATGTGTCCGATGCCGTTATCCTGCCCATTCACCGTCTGACCTGTGTATTGGATGGGCAATTTTGTTTGAAAGTCGGCAGCGGCAGGCAGATCACGCAGGAAGTTTATTCTGCCGGAACGACATTGATGATGCGTCCGTTCTGTACGACGGCTTTCGCACCGGGGAGTTGCTGCGAAGCGTTCGGCCTTGTCTGCCGTCCCGGATTTTTACGGATCTTTTACTGCGAAGCAGAGGATGGCAGGCATTATTTTTATCACTTGATGGATACGCTCCGCACCAGTACACACCATGCCCTTTCCGCCCTGTTCCATTTGCAAGATGACCGGGACTCCCGAAGTACGATGTCCGACTTGCTGTATCTGGTTTTTACGCTCTTGAAAGAAGACCTGAAACGATCCCGGATCTGCGATTGCGGAAAATCCTTCCAGTTGTGGTGCCGGATCTCCGAGCGGTTGGAAGAATATTATGATGCCGATCCGACACGCAGCGAACTTGCCGCAGAATTTGAGGTGACAGAAACGTATATTTCCAGACTGTTCCGGCGGTATGCCGGTACGACATTCAAAGAATATCTGCGTCTGATACGGTTGAAAAAATCAGAACGTCTGCTGAATGAAACGAATCTGACAGTCAGTGAGATCGCATGGCAGTGCGGATTTCATTCCACCACTTATTTCATCCGCAGTTTCCGGTCGGTCCATCATGTTTCGCCCGGTCATTACCGGCGGCTGAAAAAATAAAAAACACACTTGAAAAAATAACAGGTGCGTACTATTTTAGAAGAGAAACTCAACAGGAGAGTAAATATGAAAACAAAAAAAATGATCGTGGGCGTCCTTTCCGGCTTCGGTCCGGAACTGGAAAATCCTTTCACAAAGATCGTCGGACACGGCGTTGATGTGACCCAGCTCTGCAACTGGAAGGTCGATCTGTGGACCAAAGAAAACGCAAAGAAGATCAAGAAGTATGCAAAGGACAGCAAGATCCGGATCAACTCGTTCTGGTCCGGCTATACCGGCCCCGCCGTCTGGAACTTCATTGAAGGTCCCACCACCCTCGGTTTGGTTCCCCCCGAATACCGGAAACAGCGCATCGCTGACCTGAAAAAAGGCGCAGATTTTGCCGAAATGATCGGTGCGCCCGCCATCGTGACCCATTGCGGTTTCATCCCGGAATATCCCGCCGATCCCCTGTATCAGGGAACGCTGGATGCCATCGGCGAAGTGGCGGAATACTGTAAGAAAAAAGGTCTCGGCTTCTGGTTTGAAACCGGGCAGGAAACACCCACCACCCTG
>JAGAPM010000227.1 GCA_017623265.1 Lentisphaeria bacterium
ACCGGCAAGCATGCTGCCCATCATGACGCAGGATGCGCCGATCGCCAGTGCCTTCGCTACATCGCCGGACTGTTTGATCCCGCCGTCTGCGATAATGGGAACTTCTTCGCCGATCGCCTTGTATGCTTCGTACACCGCAGTTACCTGTGGCGTACCAACGCCGGCAACCACGCGGGTGGTGCAGATGGAGCCGGGGCCGATACCCACCTTGACCGCATCCACACCGGCATCCAGCAGTGCTTTTGCTGCATCGTAAGTGGCAATGTTGCCGGCAACGATATCGATTCCGGGGTAACGGTTCTTGAACATTTTTACGGTATCGATCACACCCTTGCTGTGACCGTGAGCGGTATCCACCACAAAGGCATCCACACCGGCATCGGCGAGTGCCTGTGCGCGGGCTTCATCGTACGGGCTGATCGCAGCGGCGGCACGCAGACGGTGTTCGCTGTCACGGTTATATGCGGGTTCATCATTTTCGATAATGGTGCGGACATCGGTGAAGCTGTAGAGACCGGTCAGTTTTCCGGCGGCATCGATGGTGGGCAGTTTGCCGACTTTGTTCTGCAGCATGACCTGGAACACGTCCTGCAGGCTGGAGCCTTCGGGCGCAGTCACCGGGGGCTTGGTCATGATATCGGCGATCTTCATGTTGTAGCTGGTGAGAAACTTGATGTCACGGGAGGTAATGATCCCGACCAGTTTACCATCGGCGTTGATGATAGGGAAGCCGGAGAAGGAGTAGCCGTTGGATTTCTTGGCGTTGAGCATTTCTTCCACGGTCTGATCGTCACGGAAGACGACCGGCTTGCGGATGAATCCGTTGAGATACTGCTTGACTTTGCGGACTTCATCCGCCTGTGCTTCCGGGCTCAGGTTTTTGTGGATCACACCGATCCCCCCCAGTTTCGCCATGGCGATCGCCATTTCGCTTTCGGTAACCGTATCCATCGCAGCACTGATGAACGGGATGTTCAGCTTGATGTTGCGGCTGAAGTTGGTGGTCACATCGCTGTCATCCGGCAGGAAGTCAGCATACTGGGTCAGAAGGGAGATGTCGTCATAGGTCAGACCTTCATGTTTGAAAGTCGCCATGAACTCGTCAATGTACGGATTGCTCATGTTCTACTCCATGTTCAGGTTTTATCATTTGCCAATGTAATATAACAGCTTTTTTCCGTTTGTCAAGTTTAAAAACAAAAATCCCGGTGATCTTTTTGACCACCGGGCGTAGATTTTTTACAAGTTAGTTCTTGTCGTCCTGTTTTGCTGCTTTTTCAGCTGCCTCTTTTTCCCGTTCGTGAGCCGGTTTGCTGCCGGGGGAGACAAACTCACGCATCCGTTCAAAGAGCGCCCACAGCGGCGGAACAAAGACGATACCTACCACGGATGCCAGCACCATCCCCCAGAAGGTCGTATGCCCGATCGCCTGACGGGATCCCGCACCGGCACCGGTTGCGATCACCATGGGGAACACCCCGATGACGAAGGAGTATGCGGTCATCAGCACGGCACGGTAACGGACACTGCCGCCGTTGATGGCTGCATCCACCACGGAGTCGCCTTCTTCACGCGCCTGCTTGGAGAATTCCGCCATAAGGATGGCATTCTTGCCGGCAAGACCGATCAGCATGATCAAGCCCAGCTGTGCATAGATGGAGAGGGTCATGCCAAACATCTTGAGACCGATGAGGGCACCCAGTGTCGCCACCGCAACGGAGAGAATCACGGAGAGCGGCATGGTCCAGCTTTCGTACTGACCCACCAGGAAGAGGTAGGCGAAGAAGAGGGCAAGACTCATAAAGATGAGCAGTTTGCCATCGTTCTGCTTTTCTTCACGGCTCATATCGGTCCACTCAATGTTGTACCCCGGCATCTTTTCTTCCACATATTTCTGGACATACGCCATGGCTTCACCGGTGCTGACACCGGGCTGCAGCGGCGCCTGGAAGGAGGCACTGAGCATCTGGTTGAAGCGGGTGACAGCACGGGGGCCGACGGAGTAACGGACGGTTGTGAATACAGAAAGCGGGACCATTTCGCCGTTGTCGTTCGGAATATATGTGTTGAGGATCTTATCCTTCGTGTCACGTTCATCAATACCGGATTGGATCTTGACCTTGAAGGTAAAGCCGTCCAGGTTGAAGTCGTTCACATAGATTGCAGAGAAGGTACTCTGCAGATACTGGAAGATCCGGTTCGGTTGGATCTTATACTCAATGGCACGTGCACGGTCCACATCCAGGAACAGTTGGGGCGTACCGGCATTGAATGTGGTAAATGCCATCGCAAACAGTTCTTTATGTTGATTCATTTCAGCCATCAACTGATAACATGCCAGTTGGAGCTGGGCAGGTGTCTGCCCTTCGCGTGCCTGGAGCATGAAGGAAAGACCATCGGCAAGACCCACACCCATGATGGCAGGGGGCTTGACCACGATCACCCGTGCATGCGGGTTTTCCGCTGCAACTGCACCGATCCGTTTTTCCAGTGCATCGATCTGTGTTTCCGGGGTGGTGCGTTCTTCCCACGGGATCATATCCACAAAACACAGCGCCATGTTTTCACCGGCACCGCCGAAGAAGCTGAAGCCGTTGATGAGCGTGGTTTTCCGGACACCGGGAATGTCCTTGATCTGCTGGTAGAAGCCGTCGGTGATTTCATTTGTCTGGGCGAGGGTGGCACCGGGTTTCATTTCAAAAGCGCAGAAAATGATCCCTTTATCTTCATCCGGCAGGAAGGAGGTGTTGGTGCGCACGAAGAACCAGTAGTTCCCGAAAAGCACAATGCCGAAGAAGATGATGGTGAGAATAACCCTGCGGATCAGCAGCCCGGCAACACCGAGGTAGATTTTTTTGGAGAAATCCAGAAACTTGTTGAAGGGGGTGAAGATATTCCATTTCAGCGGTTTTGCAGGCTTGAGCAGCATGGAGCAGAGCGCAGGACTGAGCGTCAGGGCGTTGACCGTGGAAAGGCAGAGAGCGATACACATGGTCACGGAGAACTGGCGGTAAATTGTCCCGACCATCCCGCCGTAGAACCCGATCGGCACATAGATTGCCACAATAACAAGTGTGGTGGCAATAATGGCGCCGGTGATCTGCTGCATACTCTTGAGCGTGGCTTCTTTAGCAGGCAGTTTTTCCTCTTCCATAATTCGGATCACGTTTTCCACCACCACGATCGCGTCGTCCACCAGAGACCCGATCACCAGAATCAAAGCGAACATGGTCAACAGGTTCATGCTGTACCCCAGCGGGTACAGGAAGATGAACGTACCGAGAATGGAGACAGGGATCGTCAGGGCGGGGATCAGCGTCGCACGCCAGTTCTGCAGGAACAGGTAGGTGATCACGACCACCAGGAGCAGGGTCAGGATCAGGGTCGTCCAGATTTCATCCATGGTGACGCGGATGTACTGGGTGGGGTCATACCCCATGTGATAACTCACGCCTTGGGGGAAGAATTTTTTCAGCTCTTCCAGTTTTTCGGTCACGGAATCGACCACAGTGATGGCGTTCGCATCGCTCTTCCGGTAGATCAGGAGGGCAACAGAGGGGTCGGAACCGTCTTTGGCGTTCCACTGATAACTTTCTGCACCCAGTTCCACTGAGGCAATATCTTTGAGTTTAACCACTCTGCCGTTACCATCGGCACGGACAATGATCTCGTCGAATTCTTCCGCCGTTTTCAAGCGCCCTTTGGTATTGATCTTCATCTGAAGATACTGGCTGGAACCTTCTGTCCCGACCGAGCCGGCGGCAGCCTGGATGTTCTGCTGACGGATCGCCGCCTGGACTTCATCCGGCGTGATGTTCATGGCAGCCATTTTCTGCTTGTCCAGCCACACGCGCATGGAGTAGTCGCTGGCGCCCATGATTTCCACGTAACTGACGCCGTCGATACGGGCGATTTCGTCTTTCACGTTTGTGCGCAGGAAGTTGGCAAGCCGGACCATGTCTTCCTGAGTGCCGTTTTTCTTGGTGAATGCATAAACGGCAAGGATGTCGCCGCCGCGTTCCGCCACGTCAATACCCAGATCCCGGACTTCCTGCGGGAGCTGAGCTTCCGCACGTTTGATGGCGTTCTGCACGTCCACCTGGGCAATATCCGTATCGGATCCTGAGTTAAATTTGAGTGTCAGGTTGTAGGTCCCTGCATCGGAACATTCTGAAGAAAAGTAAAGCAGATTGTCCAAACCGTTCATTTCCGCTTCGATGGGAGATGCCACGGTGTCTGCGATTTCTTCCGCACTGGCGCCGGGATAGCTTGCCCAGACCGTGATGGAGGGGGGCGCCACTTCCGGATATTCCGCAACGGGAATAAACTGCATGCAGAGATACCCTGCGAAGACCATGACAATGGAAATGACCATTGCCAGCTTCGGGCGTTCAATAAAAATTCTTGAAAACATCGTTCAGTACCTCCGGTTTGTGCTTATTCTGCTGCCGGAATATTCTTGTAAACCGGTTTCACCTTCGGAGCCTGACCGGGTCTGGGAATGATTTTGTGCATGCCGTCGATCACGACTTTCTGACCGGGGTTGATACCGGAAACAAGCTGGTGGGCACCAATGACTTCGCCCGGCGTCACCGGCGTCTGAACGACTTCATTGGTCGCCGGATTCAGCACCCATACAAACTGCCCCTGCTGGCTGATCTGGATGGCAGAAATGGGGACCGCGGGTTTTCTGACTTCAATTTTCTTTGTCAACTGTACGGTCACAAGCGCGCCGGGCGTCAGATAGTTGTCAGAATTGTCGATCGTTGCCCAAAGCATCACGGTGCCGGTGCTGCGATCGATTTTGTTATCCACGATCGTGATTGTTGCCGGTTTGTCGTAAGCCAATTTGTTTGACAGGGTAATGTGTACACTTGCGTATTCCTTGAGCAGTTCAGCTGCACTTTTCTTTACGCTGCCGGATTTTGCCGATTCCTGTTTCGCAGCAGTTGCAATGAAGTTCAGGAAGTCCGGTTCACTGATCGCAAAGCGGACATAGACCGGATTGATCTGGGTGATCTGGGCGAGGGATCCGCTGGCGGGAGTCACATAGTTCCCGACAGAATAAGTGGCTTTCCCGATCTTTCCGGCAAAGGGCGCTTTGATCTTGGTATAACTCAGATTGATTTCCGCATTCTTCAGGGCTGCCTGTGCTGCTGCAAGAGCGGATTTCGCAGCTTCCAGCGCCGCTTCTGCCGCCTTCATGTTGCCTTCCGCTGTGGCTTTTGCTGCCTGTGCTGCTGCAATCTGGGCTTCAGCGGCTGCCAGCTGAGCTTCGGCAAGTGCCTGATCCCGGGCGGCAACGTCATGAGACTTCTGCGCTTCCACGTTTTTCAGTTTTTCGGCACGCTTGAATTCATCATCCGCATATTTTTTATTGGCGTTCGCCTGTTTGATCTGTGCCTGGGCCTGTTTCATCTGGGCATCTGCCTGTGCCAGCTGTGCCTTCGCCTGCAGGATCTGCGCCTTGGATTGTTCGATCTGTGCCTTTGCCTGTTTTACCTGGGCAGAGGCACTTTCCTGGGCTGCCTTGTAGATGGCGTCATCCAGTTCAAAAAGAACGGAATCCTTCTGCACAAAATCGCCTTCTTTGAAGTTGCATTTCATCAGTTCACCGGAAACACGGGCGGGGATCGTGGCATCGTGGATCGCATCCAGTCTGCCGATATACTGGCGGATGCCGGTTTCATTGATCTCAATTACATCAGAGACGGTCACTGCAGGAATGCCCTGCGCAGAAAGAACTGCGCCGCAGAAAGCGGTACAGCTGATAACAACAGTTTTTAAAATAGAGGATCTCATGATAACAATACTCCTTGCTCTTCGATTGTTATTTTTTATTTTCTTATTTCTTCGCTTCTTCGATCCGGTCTGCAAGCAGTTCCAGAGTCTTGGTCAGCTGTTTTTTCTCTTCGTCGCTGAAATCTTTCCAGAGATCATCCACAAAGGCATTGATCATGCCCATCGCTTCAGAAAGCTGGGCAAGGCTTTTTTCCGTTACCGTGATCATCACGGCTCGGCGGTCATTCGGATTCTGTACCCGCTGCAGCGTTCCCTTGCGAACCAGTTTTTCCACCAGTTCAGAAACCGTTCCCGGCGTCAGGTGAAGTGCCGCCGCAAGATCTTTCAGCGGGATCCCCTGCGGGGTCGTTTCCATCATGGTATGGACCTTGCGCATGACCATGTGTTCTTTGAAAGAAAGATCTTTTGCCTCATTGATAAAACGGGCGAGCAGTACATCGGTTATCCCCCCCTGAACGGCAAACAGCGCGCGCCACATTCGATAAGACTGTGTTTTCTGAATTTCTTCCATTGCACCATTCCTTTCAATTTGATGTTGTTAAAATGCAATTTTCTAAATATACACCAAAACTAATATTTTGCAAGTCCGAATTAATTAAAAAGAGAAGAAAAATCCACCGGAAGAATCGTTCCCGTGAATCACTTCGTCTTGACGGACGGAGGAAAGGGGGTGTTCTTTTTTTTACAGCGGAGCGATTTCGATCTCGCACCAGGTGAGGCTGCAACTCTTCTCACTGCTCCGGTTTTTCACCAGCAGAATATTCGTGCCGGAAACGACTGCATCTGCTGCATCGAATTCTGCCAGCAGGACGCTGCTTTTAGGATAGACCTGTTTGGACTGAAAGGTGCCAAGGACTCTCTCATCCGTTCCCAGATCTTCGTTGGCAAAGGTGCGGGC
>JAGAPM010000228.1 GCA_017623265.1 Lentisphaeria bacterium
GGGGAAAATGGAAAAGGAGATTGTTTATTTTTGTTTAAAATCAGCAATGATTGGCATGTGGTCCGAAGCTTCGTAAATGATTTCACCGGCGAGAAGTTTTGCGCTGAGAGGAATTAAATCGCCGGTTGTAATAATATGATCGATATGCTGCTTTCCTGTCTCCGGTTTTTTCAAAAATTTCGGATTGAAATAGCTGCTGACAGTTTTATTTTCGCAAACAGGCGCAGTTTCCACTGCGTCCTTGAGACCACTTTTTTGCAGGAACAGTTGGAGATCAGGGCGACTGACATTTGTGTTGAAATCGCCGGTACAGACAATAGGAACATTGGGAAACATTTTTTGCAGATCAGCAATATATTTTGCCATAATTTCGGCATCACGGAGACGCTGTCTTTGCGACAGCTGCCAGTGAGTATTCGTGATAATGATCTGTTTCCCTGTAGAAATTTCTTCAAAAAGACACCAAACCAGGCAACGGATGCCGCTCGGTTTATTGAGTAATGACCAGACATCGCTTTTTACTTCCCGATATTTTCTGCTGTCGTACACGATCGCGCACATATTACGCGGTTCTGTTATAAATTTGTATGGGTGAAGAGATTTTTTTAACATAGTGTATGAGTCAACCTCCTGCAGACCGGCGAAATCTGGAGCTGCTTTTTTGATAATTTCAACAATCAGTGGCATGCGGTAACGCATCTGCATTTTTCCGGCACCCCAAACATTTGCCAGGATGTTGTATGACATGACTCTCAGATCCGTCCCTTCTGTTCTAATTCCGCAAGAATCATAATTTTCGCTAATTGGGATTTTTTTCGGATGATTCCGGTAAAGGGTGGGAACGGTATTTTCATCCAATAGGATCTGTCTGATTTTTTCCGGGTCAAGATTTTTTTTCAAAATGATTGCATCCGGTTCCAAAACCAGACCGGCGACCACATCATCGATATTTTTTGCGGTCATGAGAATGATTTTGTTTTTCTGTTTCTGCATCGTTTTTACGTGCCAGATGGAGGAGTGCTGGAGACTGCCGACAATGGTTTTCTCTCTTTCCCTGACAGCAAAATTAACAGCTTTATCCGGCTGCAATAAAGCCTCTTCCGGGATTTCGTGCAGCATTTTGACTTTGTCCAAAAGAGCCTGTTTTTCCGCAGGTGACATAGTAAAGAATATTCCGTTCTGCAGGGTGACTTTTGTTAAAGCGTGGGGATCGGGTTCCTGTGCAAAAAGCGGAAGCGTACCTATTGCAAAAAAAAGAAAGAGGAGTTTTAACTGTTTCATATATTTTATCCTTAATATTATCTGTTTTTTTGTAATATAACTCTTGTAAAAAGTGTTTTCAAGTTATTTTCATTACCAAATGGAAAGGAAAATTGAAATTTGTGAAACATGCTTTATATTATTTGCATCAATGAACAAAATACGAAGGAGAGAATAAATATATGACGATGTTGCTTTTGAATGTGTTCGGCGGGCTTGCAATCTTCATTTTCGGTATGCAGCTGATGAGTGACGGACTTCATCAGGTTGCGGGTGAACGGATGCGGTCGATCCTGCGTCTTTTTTCAGCCAACCGTTATGTGGGGGTGCTTTCCGGAGCGGTCGTTACCACGGTGATCCAATCCTCCAGTGCCAGTACGGTGATGGTGATCGGCTTTGTGAATGCAGGCTTGCTGACGCTGGTTCAGGCGATGGGGATCATCTTTGGCGCCAATATCGGTACGACAGTGACAGCCCAGCTGGTTGCGTTTGATATTAAATGGATCATTATGCCGTCCATTATTCTGGGGCTGTTTCTGAGTTTTATCCCGAAAAAGAATATCGCCAACTGGAGTTCGACAGTTATCGGATTCGGTTTTCTCTTTCTCGGTATGACATTGATGAGTGGTGAGTTGAAGACTCTTTCCGAAAACGAATCATTCAAAGGAATTTTTCAAATCTTCCCCTGTGCTCCGGTCGATGGTGTAATGCCGGTCACCGGGGTTCTTGGTGCTTTGATGGTGGGGATCATAGCCACGTTGGTGATCCAAAGCAGTTCTGCCTGTACGGGTATCATCATTGCCCTTGCAGCCAGCGGGTTGCTTGATCTTTATACCGGAGTGGTGCTTGCGCTTGGTTCCAATATCGGTACAACCATTACGGCGCAGTTGGCGGCGATTCCGGCAAACCGTGTGGCAAAACAGGCGGCTCTTGCACATACATTGTTCAATGTGATCGGCGGTGTGTTAGTCTGTGCGACTTTCTGGATCACCTGGAATCAGGAACCGGTCTTTTTCTCGATTGTCCAGTGGATTTCTGTCGATGGTTCTCTGGCGCGCCAGGTGGCGAATGCTCATACGCTGTTCAATGTGTGTACAACCCTGATTCTGATTCCGTTTATTCCGCTGTTGGCAAATATCTGCGAAAAAGCATTGCCGATCAAGGATAAAAAGACCAAATTCCAGCGGTTGGAACCCCGGTTGCTTGAAACACCATCTATTGCGCTTTCGCAGACCACATCCGCTATCCGTAAGATGCTCAAAAAAGCCTGGAAAATGGTGGATGGAACACTGCGTATGTATAATCGAAACGATGAGAAAACGCAGAAACTTCTTGACCAGCTTGAGAAACGTGAGGAAGATGTGGATACCCGGCAGAAAGATATTACGAGCTATCTCTCCCAGTTGATGCAGCATCCGTTGACAGCTGATGAAGCACGGCAGATCCCGCTTTTGCTTCACTGCACAAACGATGTGGAACGTATCGGTGACCATGCCTTTGTGATCCGGTCTGTTATGGAACGAGTTGCTACTTCCGGCTGCAAGTTCAGCGAAAGTGTGGAGCAGGAATATGAGATCCTTTACCGTGAGGTCAGTGAATTGGCAAAACGGACGATCGATGCTCTTGCTGACAATGCTCCGGAACATCTCCGCATGGCAGCCCAGCTGGAAAAGAATATTGAAGCGCAGCTTGTACGTGCCGAATCCGGACATTTCACCCGTTTGAACGAGGGACGCTGTACGCCGGAAGCCGGTCTTCTCTATCTGGAAATTCTGGAAGAGTTCCGGAAGCTGACCCGTCACTTGACCAATGTGACAGACCGTGCGGGATTGATCTACTCCCGGCTGCCGAAAGCAGGGAAAGAGAATTGAGTCTGAATGTGTCGTTTTCTGCGACAAATTCTACTTGATTTTTGTGACAGGAAACAGGTAAATAGGAAAACGGACAGGCGGGATAGGAAAAAAGCATTTTTTTTCGCTCGTTTCTGTTGAAAAAAACGGTTTTCGGGTTATATTAACGGTAAGCAGAAGATATGGAACCATACAACCGGAGGAGACTCCCCCATGGCAACAAAAGTTGTAGTTACCGGGCGCGGACTGATCACCCCACTTGGAGCGGGGCTTTCAGCCAATGTTGATGCCCTGAAATCCGGAAGAAGCGGGATTACACTTTGCAATCCTTTTATTGAAACGCAGCAGGAATCACTGGTTGCCGGAGTTGTGACCTATCCGTTGGAATGTCCTGCGATCGATCGTAAAAGTCTGCGTTTCATGCCCCATAATGCCCAGATGGCAGTATGTGCTGCGTATGAGGCGATTCTTGAAGCCGGTTATACGCCTGAAACCCTTCCCGGCGACCGTATGGCGGTGATCAATGGCTGCGGTGGCGGCTCTTACAGTGAACTTTACGATTCCGTTAAGAAATATCAGGATCAGGGGTGGCGTCTGCGTGCTGTTACACCCTTCTCAGTTCCCCGGATCATGCCCTCTTCAGCGGTTGCGAATCTTTCTCTGATCTACGGGATCAAAGGGGAAAGCTACGATGTAAGTTGTGCCTGTACCAGTGGTGCGATGGCGATTGTTGCAGGTGCCCGTCTGATCCGTTCCGGCGAGTATGATATTGTGATGGTCGGCGGTTCGGAAGAAGTGTCCTGGGAGCAGGCACTTGGTTTCAATGCCATGAAGGCGCTTTCCAAAAACTTTAATGATGCTCCGGAAAAGGCAAGCCGTCCCTTCGATCGGGACCGCAATGGATTTGTCATTGCCGAAGGTGCCGGTATTTTGATTCTGGAAAGTGAAGAACATGCGAAGAAACGGGGCGCAAAGATCCTGTGTGAACTTTCCGGTTTTGCAGCGAACAGCAATGCTTCCGATATGGTCGTTCCGGATGCGGATGCCAGTGCGGAAGTCATGCGCCGGACCGTGCTTTGTGCCGGTCTCAAGGCAGAAGATATTGACTATATCAATACCCATGGAACCTCTACCGGTGTGGGAGATCCTTTGGAACTGGATGCGATCCGCGAAGTGTTCGGCAGCGAAGGTAAAGTTGCCATCAACAGCACCAAATCCCAGACCGGCCACATGATCGGCGCCACCGGTGCGGTGGAAGCGATTTATACCACGCTCATGATGGAACACTCGTTTATCAGTCCCACGATCAATCTTGAAAACCGGGAAGACGGCTATGACTGGGCAGATATTGTGACAGAACTCCGCGAAGGTGTTACGATCCGTCACGGGTTGAGCAACAGTTTCGGTTTCGGCGGATCCAACGCAAGCCTGATCTTCTCCCGGTACGAAGCGTAATGGAACGCTCTTCCTGCGTTTATCCCGAAGGTGCTGTGATCCAGGCTCCGATCGCCGGACATACAGATTTGCCGATGCGCCATGCGTCACGCCGCCATGGCTGCCATTTTGCTTTTACCGAAATGATTGATGCGGGATCTCTTGTTTACCAGTCCGGCAAGACTCCGATGCTGGCTGTCCGCGGGGCAGATGAAGAATTTCTCGGGATCCAGCTTGTCGGTTCCGATCTCTCCCAACTGGCGCAGGCTGTTGAAATCGTCAACCGCATGAATTTTGATGTGCTTGATTTCAATTTAGGATGTCCTGCGCCGAAAGTTGCAAAAAAGGGGGAGGGCATTACCTTTGTTCATAACGATCCGGAAGGAGCGCTGCGTGCGGTTGAAACGATCGTAAAACATTCCCATATTCCGGCGACGGTTAAGACCCGGATCCTTGATTTTGATGATCCCACGCCCACTGTGGCGTTCTGTAAGCGTCTGGAAGATGCAGGGATCACGGCGCTGACCCTGCATGGCAGGATCAAAAAGGTGTTTTATTCCGGACCGGTTGCTTTTCCGGTACTGCGTGCGGTACGAGAGGCATTGCGGATCCCGCTCATTGCGAATGGAGGCGGATTGACTCCGGAGACTTATCATGAGCTGATCCGTGAGAGCGGCTGCAGTCGCGGCATGGTTGCCCGCGGAGCGCTTGGTAATCCATGGATCTATGATTTGATCCAGGATCCGGTAGCGAAACCGCCGACCGTGGAGGAGTTTGCTGCTGAAATGGATCTTCAGGTACGGGAAATGACCGAATTTTATGGTGTGGATCTTGGGTTCCGGATCGCCCGGAAAACCGTTTTGGAATATTTGCGGGGCAGGGGTTTTTCCGGTGCCATGCGGGCTTCTGTCTCTACGCTTTCCGATTTTGATGCGTTCAACCGTTTGCTGGATGAGATCCGGAAGGGACCTTCACCGCGTTACTGGGAATTTCTGGAGGCGCGGCCGTTGGAAGTGGAACGGAAACTTTCCCGTTGACCGTTTTCAATGCAGGATTTTTTCATCCGCTTTCCGGAGTTCTTCAAACTGCATCAAATAGTTATCGAGTTTGAATTTGAAGTTTTCATCCGCTTTATAAAATTCTTCCAGTTCGCCTCCGGGAAGGATTTGCGGAGGAAGATTTTTGCATGTCCGGATTCCATCTTCAAAATTCTTTTTATAGAGCAGCTGTTCCAGATTGTCTAAATATTGTTTTTTCAGGTTGTTATATTGCTGCTGCGGAGAAACTGTTGGAACTTCTGAAAGAACCATTGCAGTTTCCGTTTGTTCCACAACGGGAGTGTTTTCCTCTTCCGTTTCCCCCGGGATGAGGAGACAGAGCGCCGGAATTGTCACAAAACATACCGCTACAGCCAACAGGATCTGTTTGAGAGGGAGCTTGCTCCATTTTCTTTGATTGCGCTTCTTTTCCATTGCCTCGCATTTATCCAAAGCTGCGATGAAATCTTCCCAGCTGGCGAACCGGTCCTCTTTCTGCTTTGCCATCATTTTCTTGATGATGTTTGCAAAACGGCGAGAGATATCCGGTCTTGCTTCCCGGATGTCCGGGATCGGAGCGGAGAAGTGCTGGGTAATCACATCCACCACGCTGGTGCCGTCATAAGGCGGCTTTCCGGCAAGGATGTGATAAAGCGTAATGCCAAGCGAATAAATGTCTGTACGGAAATCGATGTCTTTTCCTGCGCTGACCTGTTCCGGACTCATATAAGTAGGAGAACCGACCAGCAGACCGTCAGCCGTGGTATGCCCCATGGCATTGGGATCATCATCCAGCTTTTTGGAGATGCCCAAATCCAGCAGTTTGATCTCACCGCTTTTGGTCAGCATGATGTTTGCCGGTTTCACATCCCTGTGGATCATCCGCTGATAGTTCCATGCGTATGCCAGAGCGAGAGCCACATGGCGTCCGATGAAACGAGCCTGATATTCGGAAAATTTAAATGTCCGGCGCATCAGGTAAAGGTTCAGGTCATCGCCCTGGATATATTCCATGGAAAACCATACATTTCCCCGATCGTTTCCGCCTTCATAAACACGCACCATGTTGGGATGTTCCATGGAGGCAAGGAGACGGACTTCCCGGAAGAAGCGGTCCAGATATTTCTGATTGGAGACAAGGTTGTCCCGCAGCACTTTCAATGCCACGATCCGGTGCATGGAGATCTGTTTTGCCTTGTAGATCAGTCCCATACCGCCGGAACCGATCTGGCTTTCGATCACATAATCACCCACACGGGCAAGCTGTTGCTGCTGCGGAATCATTATTCTTCCATGCCTTCCACTTTCTGTTTACCGAGATAGCGGACACAGATGGCAAAGACAATCGCAATGACAGCTCCGAGCGCGCAGGAGAAGGACAGGGGAAATCCGAAGCCGTACGCCTGTTTGTGAGCGGGGCTTGTCCAGAGGATGTATGCCACAATGATGAAGGTCATGAACATGCCGGGGATCAGTGCAATATCATACTGTTTTCCACGCCGCGCCAGCCACACTGCCGCTGCCATGAGTGTGGAAGCAGCCAATACCTGATTGCCCCATGCAAAGTAGTTCCAAAGATAGGCAAAGGATGCCGCATCCTGATTGGACCACCACAGAAGACCCGCCACAATGGCGATCAGGGGCAGACAAATCAGGATCCGGTTGATGATGCTCGCCTGTTTGATCTTCAGTAGTTCTGCCAGAGAAAGGCGGGTGCTGCGCAGTGCGGTGTCGCCGGAAGTAATGGCAAGGATGATTACGGCAAGGACAGTTACGGTTCCCATGCCGGAGCCGAGAAGATAGGTGGTGATCTTGCTCAAAGTGGCATTGGGGTTAATTGCCAGATACTCGGGGAAGGTATTGTAGATCAGCAGTGCGGCACCAGCCCAGACCATAGCGATCACGCCTTCTGCGATCATCATGCCGTAGAAGGTGATCCGGGCTTCCCGTTCGCTCTTCATGGTTCGTGCCACGATGGGGGATTGAGTGGCGTGGAACCCGGAAATGATCCCACAGGCAATCGTCACAAAGAGCAGGGGGATGACCGGCGAATGTTCGCCACCGAATTTTGCCGCCTGAAATGCTTCCGATTCCTGAAGCAGTGCCGGATCGTTGAAGCCCAGCCACAACAGCACGACCAGGACAGCAGCCGTACCCACCAGCAGCATGGCAGCAAAGAAGGGATAGATCGTGCCGATGATTTTATCTACCGGGAACAGGGTTGCTGTCACATAGTACACAAAGATCACAGCCACACAGATCCAGAAGTTATCGTTTCCGGGCAGCAAACCGTTGCAGAGATTGGCGGGAATGTTGATAAACACCGCTACGACCAGCAGAAGCAGAATGACCATAAACCAGGAGAAGATGCGGGAATATCCTTTACCGAGATTGTCATGGATGATCTTGGGCAGGTTTGCGCCTTTGTCCCGTAGGGACATCATCCCCGCCAGAAAGTCGTGAGTTGCACCGGCGATCACGCAGCCGACCGGGATGATCAGGAAGACGATCTCGCCGAATTTGATGCCGAGGATGACCCCGATCACGGGACCGACACCGGCGATGTTCAGCAACTGGATCATCATGTTTTTCCATTTGGGCAGGACCACATAGTCCACGCCGTCCGCTTCTGAGATGGCGGGCGGGATGCGGTCATCCGGTCCGACAATTTTTTCAACCAGTTTGCCGTAGGTGAAATAACCTGCGATCAACAACACGATCCCTGCAAGAAAGAACAACATTTTTCGTACTCCTGTATCTGTTTGAGTGTAAAAATCTTATCCGATGCTCACGCCGCTGGGGAAGTCTCCTCCGTCAATAGTGACCAGTTTCAAGCCGTTTTCGTTCTTTGCCGCCAGCAGCATGCCGCGGGATTCGTTTCCACGGATCACGGCAGGGCGCAGATTTGCCACAACAACAATGGTTTTGCCGATCAGTTCTTCCGGCTTGTAGAACTGGGCAATACCGGCGACCAGCGGACGTACTTCTTCGCCCACTTCAATAGTCATCTTCATCAATTTTTCGGTATTTGCGACGGGTTCGGCAGTCAGGACTTTTGCGGTCTTGAGCTGTACTTTGAAGAACTGGTCGATGGTGATGATGCCTTCCGGCAGCGGTTCTTCATCCTGTTTTGCCTTGACAGCCTTGGCTTTTTCTTTCTTTTCCTGTTTCTTGGGTTCCGCCTTGGCGCAGGCTGTTTTGTCTTCCACGAGAATACGGGGGAAGAGGGCGGCGATGTCATGCAGTTCCGTGCCGGGCGTGAGGACACCGATATTCCGGAGGGAATCGAAGTCAAAGGCGTTGATCTCTTCCTGCGTCATGCCGAGGGTGTAACGCAGTTCGGACATCTTTTCAGGCATGAGGGGCATGAGAAGCCCGGAGACTACACGCAGGACTTCTGCGGCGGTGTAAAGCACCGTGCCGAGCCGTTCGGTTTCGCCGTTCTTTGCCAATGTCCACGGAGCGGTCTGTTCCAGATAGCGGTTGCCGGCACGGATCACATTCATGACTGTATCAATGCCCTTGTCCAGTTTCATATTATTGACCGCACCTGCGAGGGCATCGATCGCCTGATGAGCCTTTGCACCCAGTTCCAGATCGAGCTGCTGGAATTCGCCGGGCTTGGGCAGTTTTCCATCAAAATTTTTGATCGCAAGCTTGACCACGCGGCTGAGCAGGTTGCCCAGGTCGTTTGCAAGGTCACTGTTATAGCGTGCGATAAATTCCTCTTCGGTGAAGGAGGCATCGTTCCCCAGCGTCATTCCCGCCATGAGGAAGTAACGGAAGGCATCCACGCCGTATTTATCCGCCATATCCATGGGGTTGACCACGTTGCCGAGAGACTTGCTCATTTTCGTGGAGCCGACCAGCCACCAACCGTGAGCAAAGATGCTCTGGGGCATTTCCACTCCGATCGCTTTGAGCATGGTGGGCCAGTAAACCGTATGGGTCGTAAGAATGTCTTTTCCGATCAGGTGGTGACAGCTCTTCCAGAAGCGGTTGAATTTTTCTTCATCGGAGCCGTAACCGATGCCGGAGATGTAGTTGATGAGGGCATCGAACCAGACATAACAGACATAATCGCTGTCAAAGGGCAGCTCGATCCCCCATGCCAGACGGGATTTCGGGCGGGAGATGCACAGATCTTCCAGAGGCTTGCGCAGAAAACCGAGGGTTTCGTTTGCACGGAAGGAGGGCTGAATGAAATCCGGATGGTCTGTGATATACTGGATCAGCCAGTCCTGATACTTGCTCATGCGGAAGAAATAGTTGGATTCAATGATCTCATCGGTGGGGCGTCCGCAATCGGGGCAGAGTCCGCCTTCCGCCAGGTCTTTTTCTGTGAAGAAACGTTCACAAGGGACGCAGTATCTTCCTTTGTATTCGGCTTTGTAGATCAGATCCCGGTCGTAGAGATCCTGCATAATGGCACGGACGATCTTTTTATGGCGTTCCTGCGTGGTACGGATAAAATCATCGTTGGTGATGCCGAGCTTTTTCCAGAGTTCCTGAAAACGGACTACGGTTTCATCGCATTGCTGTTGGGGAGTCATGTTGTTGGCATCGGCGGCTTTCTGGACTTTCTGCCCGTGTTCGTCGGTGCCGGTCAGGAAGAAGGTGTCATCGCCTTTTGCCCGGTGATAGCGTGCAAGTACATCGGCAAGCACCGTTGTATAAGCGTGACCGATGTGGGGTTTATCGTTTACGTAGTAGATGGGGGTCGTAACGTAATAACTGCTTTTATCCATAAAATTCTGTTCTCCTTGGCTTCTTATACGTTCTTTCTATTCAGTAAATATACCACAGAACGGTGAAGATTGCAAGCGTTTTTTACTCTGTCTTGTCTTTTTTTCCGGTACGGTATGCCCGGTTCAGGTCATCCAGTACAGACTTTGTGATATCCACAGAGGATACGCTGTAAAGGACAACCGGCATGTCATTGAGGGTGACGCCGGATTTATCCAGTGCCATGGTCCATCCTTCCAGCATGCACTTGTTGCTGATGACCTGACGGATCTCTGCGATGACTTCCGCCCGCTTTTTGTCAAACTGCTCTTTCAGAAGTTTCTGACGGCTGCGGTTGTATTCATTGATTTCCAGTTCCTTGCGTTTGAGTTCCTCGCTTTTGCTGATGAAACTGCGTTTGCGGCTTTCCCGTTCCGCTTCGCTGAGGGTCAGGTTCATGGAGTCATCCCGCAGACGCTTGCATTCGCTTTCAATGGTTCGGTATTCCTGCAGCAGTTTTGCGGCATATTCCTGATAGACTTTGACTTGTTCATTTATTTTCAGTTCCAACGCCTTGGTCTTATCATAGCCGGAGAAGATCTTCTGTATGTCCACCACAGCGATCTTCTGTTGTGCGCAGAGGGTCGCAGAACAGGCAAAAAGGATCAGAAAGAATAATTTTTTCATAGGAGTGTGCCTTTCTTACGCTTTGATGTCAGCAAAGAGGCAGGACCGGGGCGGCAGTTCCGTCTCAATGACACCATTTTTTGTTTTGACCGGTTTGTCATTCCAGAAATTGACAACGCTCTTCGGTTCGATCCCGTATGCTTTGAGGTCGATCCGCAGCACCGCCGGAGCATCTTCCCAGTTGACCATAAGGATTCTGCGGTGGCTGTCTGTAATGTGCTGGAGCCAGTATTTCGGCAGCGCAGAGCTGAACAGATCCAATGGGAGAGCGGCATCGCCGGATGGGGCGGAAACGGTGCGGCGTGCGAGGTCAAGACCGGACTCATTGAGCCGTGTCATTTTGTCCGAAAGGTTGATGGAACCGCCGGCACAGAGTGCGATGGAAAGGAGGACTTCCGCCTGCGGACGGTTCATATTGACCAGCGCCCAATTCCCTGGTGCAAAGTTCGGATCGGTCTGGTCCGGAGCGACGAAAACGAGACTGCAGCGCATCTGGGTGAGCTGGGGGTCATCGGAAGTATCGAACCCGCGACAGAGTGCGAAGTCGGGATCATTGACCCAGAGTTTCTTGTTTGCCCAGAACCGGAGTGCCACGGAAGGCGTATTTTCTACAATGCTGCCCCAACGGGCATGAATGTCACCACCGATCCGTGCCATATCCACGTTGTGCTGTCCGCCGTTGAATGTGTAGTTGCAGCCGAGAATGTGCGCTCTGCCGAGGGTGGCTTTGCGGGCGATACCGATGGTCAGATCCATCAGATGACCGCGCCCGATTTTTTTATCAGTAAACTGTCTTGCCGAACCGGTGGCGCCGAGGAAGTCCAGTTTGAAATATTCATATCCGTAACCGGCGTAGCGGTCGAAAAGATCGTAGATAAACTTTTGGGATTTTTCCACGGTCGGGTCAAGGACAAATGTATTTCTGCCCATGATCCGCATGCAGAGTGTGCCCTGACCGTTCTCCGCCTTTCCGAGCATATCCGGCTCCATCTGTGCGATCCGGGAGTGTGGATCCAGCATGGTGGGTGCGATCCAGAGACCGGGCTTGAACTTCAGTTTTTTGAGTTGCTTTGCCATCCAGGGCATACCGTGGGGGAAGAGGCTGTTGGCATCCCATTCGCCGTAGGCATACTGCCAGCCGTCATCGATAATGATTTTTTTGACATGCTTGGAAAGAACCGGGTCTTTTGCAATGAACTCAGCGTTTTCCAGAACTTCATCTTCCGTGACGGTCCAGCGGTAGTAGTCCCAGGAGTTCCAGCCGGGATCGGTATAAGGAGTGAAATCCCGATCGGTTTCCCTGTTCTCCTCGCCGTATGCGTAGAGACTTTGAAAACCATCGCCCACCCGGAGGGAAAGCGGCTTGAGTTTGATATTTTTTGCCGTGATATGTTTGATGCGGAATCCGGCTTTCAATTCGCTCACTTTGCCTTTTTCGCTGGAGCCGCTCATGACTTCCTGATGATCCCCGACTAACGGGAAGGAGAGTGCAAGCTGGGTATTTTTCTTCGTGATGAGCATCATGGTGTACGCATCAAAGGCAGATTTTTTGACGCCTTTTCCGCTCAGAGGGATCAGAGAGCAGCCACCCATACCGGCACCCTGTACGGCAAGATGATCTGCCGGGACTATTGCCTGATCAAAATACCAGATCGCCAGATCTTCACAGACTTCCTTCAATTTTCCGTTCAGGGTCAGAGTCAGTTTTCCGGCGGCATCCACTGCGGCTTTCAGTTCCCAGGACCCGCTTTTTCCATCGGCAGTTGCGGTCATGCCTGCGGTTGAAGTTTTGGAGATCTTCCAAGTGCCGAAGGGAACAATTTTTCCATTCATCATCAGAACCGGGGAAAGGTCTTCCAAATTGAAGTTTCCGTTGCAGAAAGAATATTTACCGGCATCGAAACGGAAAGTTGTGCCGCCGCGTACGATCTCATACTGTTTTGTCATTTTTCAGATCTCCTGAATTTTTTTCTGTTTGCTGTTGCAATATACACCGTGAGCGTGTATTTTTATACCATGAAAAGAAGACAAAAGTAAAAAAACA